>JBJEQI010000194.1:0-1927 GCA_051881675.1 Acutalibacteraceae bacterium | reverse complement strand
ATGAGATGGAGGTTTATGAGAACCGTTACAGCAACGCGGATGTGATCGCGCAGGCGAGAGAGCTGCTGAACAGCACGCCGAAGACGGCGGAGAACGAAACCTTCCTTGAGCGGTTCGCGCAGAATATTGACCTTGCCGAGAAGGTGAACGGCAGCGGAACCGAAGCGGAAACGGCGATTGCCCTCCGACAGATTCAAGCGCAGACCGAATCACTGCGCGCAGGGGATGTGTCAGCGAAGAAGGCGGACCTGTCCGCACTGTATGCGCTGCTTACCGCCAAAGAGGATTTGAATCTGCTTACGGCGCAAAGCGCGGCTGCATATGAGCGCGCCTATAAAAACGGGCTGTATACCTTTATGGAAATGTCCGCATCGGGCGCGGCGGCTGACGCTGCGGCAGAAGCGATCCGGTCGGCAATCGACGGCTTGGAGGTATGCCCGCTCATTACTGTCACGACCAACAAGGTCGTTTATCAGGACTACTACCTCGAAAAATTGATCGACAATAATCAAAACTCGATCTGTTGGCTGCAGGATGAGCAGCGCGCGGGCGACTGGGTGCAGTTCCGCTTCCGCGTTCCCACTGCCCTTGGCAAGGTGAGGCTGCTGTCCGCCGCAGCGGGCTCGGATATTATCGGCAGCGCCGACTTCCAGATCTCGTCCGACGGCAAAAGCTGGAAGACCGTCGGTAAATTGACCTCGCAGACCGATCAGTCGATCACATTTAGCGAGGAGAAGGTTTTGGCGGCTCGGATACTGCTGACAAGCGGCAAGGGCAACTGGCTGAAGATGAACGAGATCATATTCAACGATACGGTTCTGGTAGATACAGCGCGTTTGGAAACAGCGACCCGAAAATCGGTGGATGAGTTTGCGTACACGCCGGCGAGCTATGAGCAGTATGCGGCGGCGCTGGCTGCGGCGCGCGAGGTTCTATTGAAGAGTAACCCGACGCAAAGCGAGATCGACAGCGCCGAGCAGGCGCTGACGGCGGCTTACGGCAATCTGGTCGCGGTTGAGCCGGGGGACAAGAGCATTTTAGAACGCACGGTTGCCGCGGCAGAGCAGTTGGTTTCGAGCGGCTGGGTAGACAGCATTTCCGCCGCTGAGTGCGAGCGGTTTACCGCGGCGCTGGATAGGTCAAAAGCAGTGCTGGCAGACAAACGCGCAGGGCAGCCGTCGATCAACAGCGCCGAGGAAGCGCTGCGGAAGACGATGCCTGACGCCGTAGTGGCAGGAGATGCGAATGGCGACGGAACCGTGAATATTGCCGACGTGCTGTGCATGAGAAAGCATCTGGCGGGCGCCGACGGCGCGATCAGTATCGCCAATGCGGATATTGACGGCAACGGCAGAGTGGAAGTTGCCGATGTTTTGGCTGTCAGAGCGGCTTTGGCAGGTCAGAACTAAGCGGATCTCGGGCTTCGCATAAACTATATAAAAAGCGGATGAGGGCTTCCTCATCCGCTTTTTGCGTGCGGCGGTAGGTGCGAGGTTGCGGCAATTTGCGGTATAGCCATCCCTGTTTTTCGCCGAAAAGTGAGATACCGCGCTCCTTTCGGGACGCGGTATCTCGTGCGGTATATAAAGGGAGAGTATGCTTTGTTGAGCGGCGGACTATGCTGCCTTTCAAGCGGCTGAAAGCCCATGCGCCGCTCCGGTTTACATCACGATCTCAACGGTATGGGTCTTGCCGTCGCCGCAGATCGGGATATTTGCGGGGTCGGCGGGTGTGCCGTCAACCGTGACGGAGCGAACGCCGCTCATATTGCCGTTTTCATTGATGATAGTCAGCTCATAAATATCCCCGCGGTATTTTCGGTGCATCGTGACCTTTTTCCAGTCGGCGGGCAGGCAGGGATTCACCGAAAAGCTGTCGTATGACGGGTGGAACCCGCTCATATACTGCGTGATCGCGCGGAACATCC
>JBJEQI010000193.1:0-1948 GCA_051881675.1 Acutalibacteraceae bacterium | reverse complement strand
TGCCGCTGAGCGTCCCCGGCGTCATTTCGGGAATTACCATGGTGTTTGTGCCGAGCATCAGCACCTTTTATATCTCCCAAAAGCTCGGCGGGGGCAAAATTATGCTGATCGGCGACGTGATCGACCGCCAGATGCAGCAGTCGTATAACTATAACCTCGGCGCGGCGCTTTCGCTGATCCTCATGGTGCTGATTTTGATCAGCATGATGATTATGAATAAATTCGATAAAGACGGCGAAATGATCATTTGACCCGTGCCGTCGGACATATTTTGCTGAGTTTTAGCGGAAAGGAGCGGTTTGATGAAAGTATTGCCGAAGGTTTTTACAGCGCTGATCTATGTGTTTTTATATGCGCCGCTGTTGATCATGGTGTTTTTCTCGTTTAACAGCGGGGTCAGCACCTCGGTGTTTTCGGGATTTTCACTGCGGTGGTATGAGTCGGTGTTTTCGAGCAGCGTGACTATGACTGCGCTGAAGAATACGCTTATCCTCGCGCTGACCTCCGCCGCGATCGCCACGGTCATCGGAACGATCGCCGCCGTCGGCATCTACGCGATGAAATCGCGGGCATTGCAGACCGCCGTTAAAACCGTTACCAACATTCCGATGATAAATCCCGATATCGTCACGGGCGTTTCGCTGATGCTGCTGTTCGTTTTCGCGGGCAAGCTGCTCGGTCTTGCCGAGAGCCTGAACTTTTTGACGCTGCTGGCGGCGCATATCACATTCAGCCTGCCCTATGTCATCTTGAACGTTATGCCAAAGCTGAGGATGACCGCCGCGTCGTATACCGAGGCGGCGCTCGACCTTGGGTGCACGCCGATGAAAGCCTTTTTCAAGGTCATCTTCCCGAATATCTCCTCGGGCATTTTCGCGGGATTTTTAATGGCGTTCACGCTCTCGCTCGATGATTTTGTTATCAGCTATTATACCAACGGCGCGGATTTTCAAACGCTGCCGCTGATGATATATTCCATGACTAAGCGCAGGGTTAAGCCCGATATGTATGCCCTTTCCAGTCTGATATTTATTGCCGTGCTGGTTTTGCTGATCGCCGTCAATCTCTATCAGATACGCTCGGAAAAATCGCAGAAACGCGATTGATATAACAATATTGTTCGGAGGTAGATTCATGAAAAAAATTCTCTGTTTACTGCTGGCGGCTGTTATCCTCGGCGGCATGGCGTTGCTGACGTCCTGCGGCGGCGGGGAGAGCTATGCAAAGCTTAAGGAATCGCTTGAGGGCGAATATTCCTCAAAGCTTGCGGGCACTGAGATCAATGTGTTCAACTGGGGCGAATATATCAGCGACGGCAGCGACGGCACGCTGGATATTAACGCTGCATTTGAGGCGGTAACGGGAATCAAGGTGAATTATACTACCTTTGAAAGCAACGAGCAGATGTATGCCAAGCTGAAAAGCGGCGCGGTGTCTTATGATATTATCATTCCGTCGGATTATATGATCGAGCGCCTGAAAAAGGAGAATATGCTCAAAAAGATCGACGTGAAGTCGCTTTCCAATTACAAATACATTGCCGATGAGTATAAGGGCTTGTATTTTGATGAGAATGAGGAGTATTCCGCTCCCTATAATGTCGGCATGGTCGGACTGATCTATAATAAAACGATGGTTGATGAGCCGATCGACAGCTGGAACGTGATGTGGGATGAAAAGTATAAAGACAATATTTTGTCATTCAGCAACCCGCGCGACGCGTTTATGATCGCGCAGATGCTGCTCGGACAGAGCCTGAACACAACCGATAAGGCGCAGTGGGATAAGGCAGCGAAGAAGCTGATCGAGCAAAAGCCGGTGCTTCAGGGCAGAGTTATGGACGAGGTCTTTAACAAAATGGAGAGCGGGAACGCCGCGATTGCCGCTTATTATGCGGGCGACTGCCTGACCATGATCGAGGAAAATCCCGATCTCGCGTTCGTTTACC
>JBJEQI010000192.1:0-8406 GCA_051881675.1 Acutalibacteraceae bacterium | reverse complement strand
ATATTGAGTCCGCTCTTGCGGGGGAATTGCCGCGCGTGTTCTTAAACGACCGCGAGGACAGCCAGATGCAGGCCGCCGTGGCATATATGAAAACGGCAGTCAAGTAGTGCACCTCGCCGATTCGGCGCGCTCAACTATTAAACAGCGAAAAACCGCCCGCGTGCTCTGTTTAGCACAGAGTCGTGGGCGGTTTATCTGCCCCTAAGCGATACGGAGGCAGGAATAGTATGTGGAGCAGCGCGGCGCAGACAGGCAGCGCTGCTTTTCGTTTATCGGAGGGGTCAGGACAGCTTCATCACGGCGATGGGGTCGACCCAATCCCCGTCCTTCATCACGGCGAAATGCAGATGATATTTGTCGACCGATTCGCAGGGAACCGAGCCAAGACCGCCGATCGTTTTGCCGGCGACGACCGTCTGCCCGATCTTTACCAGCGGCGTGCCCACACCGCAGTAGTGCGCGGTGATACCGTTGCCGTGGTCGATCTCAATCACGTTGCCGAGCAGCTTATCTTCGTAAATATCCCGTACCTTGCCGTTGCCCGCCGCGTGGACCTCGGTGCCTTTATCCGCCGCGATGTCGACGCCGCAGTGCAGCCGCCAGTCGAGATAGGTTTTGGAATACTGCAGTTCGGTCTTGCTGAATCCTTTGATGATCTCCCCGCCGACAGGCATGGTGAAAAAGGTTGCCACGGGGCTGACTGCTGTTTCCTCGTCCGCAGCTTCAGTCGGTTTTTTTGCTTCAGTCGGCGCGGCAACGCGGGTTTGATTCTGTTCGACCCGCTCGGCGCGGTTTTTCGTGACCTTTTCGGTTGAAACGCCGACAGTCGGCCGCGCGTTGTTAGCGGCGGTCAGTCTGGAAGTGCGGTTGATCGCCGACCAGAAGCCGAGAATCAGCGCGAGCATACAGATCACCAGCGCGACATACATCCCCGATTTTTTTACCACTCGTTCGTTTCTGCTTTCCTCTATCGTTCTGTTATCCATTTTATGCGGTCCTCTCTTTGAATAATGTATGATGCCGCGAAATACTGCAAAAATATTTGCGGGCTTCAAGTGTTGATTATAGTCTTGCCGCGAAATCCCGACGATATTCAGCCGTTTTCCGTTTTGCGGCGTGTTTTTTGCAAAATAAAGGTCAGTGAAAGTCTAATTTTCACAGAATATTTACAATTTTTCTATTGACATCGCCGCCAATGAGTGGTAAATTAAAGATACACAAATTAGCACTCACCGCAAAAGAGTGCTAATTCGGCAACTTGGTCGGTAATTTGTTTTAGGAGGTGTCGGAGCGTTGGTATTGACCGAACGTCAAAAGCAGATACTGTCTGCCACCGTTAAAACATATATATTGACCGGTGAGCCTGTCGGGTCAAAGGCGTTGTGCGAGATCATGCCTGTGCAGGTTTCCAGCGCGACGGTTCGCGCCGTTTTGTCCGACCTTTGCGAAATGGGATTCCTGACCCAGCCGCACACCTCGGCGGGCAGAGTTCCGACCGCTATGGGCTATCGGTTTTATGTCGAAGAGCTGATGAACAGCGGCTCGGTCTCACAGGAGCAGAAGCGGTTTATCGATGAGCGCATCGGCGCGCTTCACGGTTCGACCGAATCGCTTTTGGAGCAGGCGTGCGAGTCGCTTGCCGCGATCACGGGCTGCGCCGCGATGCTGACTACCCCCGCAGGTGAAAATGCGGTCATCCGCTCGGTGAGGCTGATCGCGCTCAGCCGCAGAACGATCATGGCGGTCATCACCGCGTCGGGCGGCATCATCAAAAACCGCATTGCCAGGTGCGAGTTCCCTGTCAGCGAAGAACAGCTGCAAAAAGCGGAGGCGGCGCTCAGCGAGGCGGTCTGCTCCAAGGAACTGTGCGAAATATCCGCAGCGACCTCGCAGGATGTGATTTGCAGGCTCGGCGGCGATATGCTGCTGCTTATGCCGATCGTGACTGCGGCGGTGGACGCGGCGGTTTCGGCGGCAGAATCGGAGCTGAAGCTGAAAGGCGAGTCCAATCTTTTGATCAACAGCGATTTTTCGGGCGAGCGGGCGGTTATGCTGCTCGAATATTTGAAAAACCGCTCGTCGGTGATTCATATGCTTCACCGCCCGCAAAACCGCATTACGGTGGTGCTGGGCGACGAAACGGGTGAGAACGCGCTGCATCGGTCGGGCGTGATCATCACAAACTATAAGCTTTCGGGGCAGAATGTCGGCAGTATCGGTATTTTGGGCCCCGAGCGCATGGATTACGGCAGAATCATCCCCGGTGTGCTGTATTTTCGGGATGCGCTGCAGGAGCTTTTGTCCGACAGCTTTTCGGATGAGGGCGACTTGTAATCGAATAATCACATAAACAATTCTTCGGAGCCCGGCTTTTCCGAACATCCGAAGAAGGCAGGATAAAACAGAGAAAGGCGGATCAGAATGGCGTCAAAACAGGATGAAAAAGAGTTCATCGAAGAAAACGAGGGTGCGCCCGCCGAAGCGGTGGAAACCGTAGAAGCGGAAAAAACAAAGCCCGACAAAAAAGAGAGCAAAAAGTCGAAAGAGCTTGAGTCGAAGATTCAAGAGCTGGAGAATCAGCTCGCCGAAACCAAAGATATGCTGCTGAGAACGGCGGCGGAGTATGAGAATTTCAAGCGCAGGGAAACGGCGAACCGCGAAAAGACGGCGTCGTTTGTCAAATGCGAAACGGTCAAGGCGCTTCTCCCCTCGATCGACAATATCAACCGCGCCATGCAGGCGGACGAGAACGCTGCGGACTATGCCAAGGGCGTTGCGATGACGGTCAAAGGGCTGCTCGACGCGCTGAAAAATCTCGGACTGGAAGAGATCAACCCCGAAAACGAGCCGTTTGACGTCAATTTTCATCAGGCGGTCATGCGTGTGGATGACGATTCGGTCGGAGAGAACACCGTCGTTCAGGTGCTTTCGCCGGGATATAAGATCGGCGACACCGTTTTGCGCCACGCGATGGTCAAGGTTGCCAACTGCAATTAATAAAGTGTTAATTCAATACTACTTGCGGCAGAGAGCGCCGCAGTTATAAAACGGATAAAATTGATTACAATTTTAACATAAAAACAATTCTTACAATCAAGGAAGGAAGATTCATTATGGGAAAAATAATCGGTATTGACCTCGGAACGACAAATTCATGCGTTGCGGTTATGGAGGGCGGCGAGCCTACCGTTATCGCGAATGCCGAGGGCGCGCGTACAACGCCGTCGGTCGTTGCGTTTTCAAAAGACGGCGAGAGAATGGTCGGCCATGTCGCAAAGCGTCAGGCGATCACCAACCCTGACAGAACGATCGCTTCGATCAAGCGTGAAATGGGAACGAATTTTACCGTCGGCGTTGACGGCAAAAACTATACCCCGCAGGAGATCTCCGCGATCATTCTTCAAAAGCTGAAAAGCGACGCCGAGGCGTATATCGGCTCGCCCGTAACGCAGGCGGTCATCACCGTTCCCGCCTATTTCACTGACGCTCAGCGTCAGGCAACGAAGGATGCGGGAAAGATCGCGGGGCTGGAGGTTCTCCGCATTATCAACGAGCCTACCGCTGCGGCGCTGGCATACGGCGTCGACAAGGAGAACGATCAGAAGGTCATGGTCTATGACCTCGGCGGCGGTACTTTTGATGTTTCGATCATCGAAATGGGCGACGGCGTTCAGGAGGTTCTCGCAACCGCGGGTAACAACCGTCTCGGCGGCGACGACTTCGACAAGCGTATCATGGACTATATCGTCAACGATTTCAAGGCGCAGAACGGCATTGACATCTCGGGCGACAAAATGGCGATGCAGCGCATTAAAGAGGCTGCCGAAAAGGCGAAGATCGACCTTTCGGGTGTTACCTCGGTGGATATTAACCTGCCGTTTATCTCGGCGGACCAGAACGGACCGAAGCATTATGAGACAACGCTTACCCGTGCGAAATTCAATGAGCTGACCGCCGATCTCGTCGACGCGACAATGGGACCCGTTCGTCAGGCGCTGTCCGATTCGGGTCTGTCGGCTTCCGATATCAATAAGGTTCTGATGGTCGGCGGCTCGAGCCGTATCCCCGCTGTTGGCGAGGCGATCCAGAAGTTCATGGGCAAAGAGCCGTTTAAGGGAATCAACCCCGATGAGTGCGTAGCTGTCGGTGCGGCGATCCAGGGCGGCGTTCTCGGCGGCGACGTTAAGGGCATGGTTCTGCTCGACGTTACTCCGCTGTCGCTCGGCATTGAGACCATGGGCGGCGTTTCCACCAAGATCATTGAAAGAAATACCACGATCCCGACCAAAAAATCGCAGATCTTCTCCACCGCGGCAGACGGTCAGACCTCCGTTGAGGTTCATGTTCTGCAGGGCGAGCGCGAGTTTGCTAAGGATAACAAGACCCTCGGCGTGTTCCATCTCGACGGTATTGCGCCCGCACCCAGAGGTATCCCGCAGATCGAGGTAACCTTTGACATCGACGCGAATGGTATCGTTCATGTTTCGGCGAAGGATAAGGGCACCGGCAAGGAGCAGGATATCACCATCACCTCCAGCACATCTATGTCGAAGGATGATATCGAGCGTGCGGTTCACGAGGCTGAGCAGTATGCCGAGGAGGATAAAAAGCGCAAGGAAACCGTTGATCTGCGCAACAACGCCGATCAGATGGTTTATCAGGCGGAGAAGACGCTCACCGATTTCGGCGACAAGCTGAGCGAGGATGAGAAAAATTCGATCAAGACCCCCTGCGACGCGCTTAAAGAAGCTCTCAAGGGCGATAATCTCGACGACATCAAAGCAAAGCAGGAAGAACTGCAAAAAGCGGTTTACGCCGTCAGCGAGAAGGTTTATAAGGCCGCCGCGGAGCAGGCAGGCGCCGCCGATCCGTCGGCTGCGGGCGCTCAGCCGAACGCCGACAACGTCTATGACGCGGAGTATACTCCCGAAGACGGCGACAAGTAATAATTTTTCACAGATAATCGCGTTTATGGGTTTGCACCGATTCGGTGCAGACCCGTTTGCGTGTCATTTGTGACCATGTTATTGCCGCCCGCGACCGATTTTTCAGCGGGATACGGCGGGTGGCAATGATATGGTCATGCATGACGCGGTCATGAATGACGAACAGCGGTCAACTTTATTTTTACATATCTTTCGGGGAGTTAGAAATGGCAGATAAAAGAGATTATTACGAGGTGCTCGGCGTCGATAAGTCGGCGGATGACGCCACGATCAAAAAAGCATACCGCCAAATGGCGAAAAAGTATCATCCCGATCTGAATCCCGGCGATAAGACCGCCGAGGCAAAGTTTAAGGAAGTCAACGAGGCCTATGAGGTCTTGTCCGACAGCGAGAAAAAGGCGCGGTACGACCAGTTCGGCCACGCGGGCGTCGATCCCAATTTCGGCGGCGGAGGGAATCCCTACGGCGGCGGATTCGGCGGTTTTGACGGCTTTGACGTCGGCGATATTTTTTCCAGTATTTTCGGCGGCGGATTCGGCGGCGGGCGCCGAGCCGATCCGAATGCGCCCCAGCGCGGTGCGGACATTTCGGCGAGTGTGATGCTTTCGTTTGAAGAGGCGGCGAAAGGGTGTACCAAGTCGGTCAAAATAGCGCACGCCGAAAAATGTCCCGACTGCGGCGGAAGCGGAGCCGCGCCGGGAACGAACGTCAGCACCTGCGGCGAATGTCACGGAAGCGGCTTTGTCACACAGATCCAGCGCACCGCGTTCGGTCAGATGCAGTCGCAGCGCCCCTGCCCCAAATGCGGCGGCAAGGGCAAGGTTATCCCGACTCCGTGCTCCAAATGCGGCGGGCGCGGCAGAGTGCGCGTATCGGCGGAGAATAAGATCAATATTCCCGCGGGAATCGACGACGGACAGGTACTCAATGTCCGCGGAATGGGCGACTGCGGCGTCAACGGCGGCGCGTCGGGCGATCTGAGGCTGGAGGTCTCGGTGAGGCCGCATCCGATCTTTGAGCGCGACGGATATAACGTCCTCTGCGAGGTGCCGATCACCTTTGCGCAGGCGGCGCTCGGCGCGGAGATTACGGTCCCGACGCTCGACGGCAAGGTGAAGTTCAAGATTCACGAGGGCACGCAGCCGGGCGATGAATTTAAGCTCGGCGGCAAGGGCATCCAGCGGCTGAACGGCGCGGGAAGGGGCGATCAGTATGTCAAGGTCGTTCTCGAGGTGCCGAAGAATCTGAACAACGAGCAAAAAGAGATCATCCGTCAGTTCGACGGCGCGACAACCGATAAAAACTATAAAAAGCGCAAGGGCTTTTTCGATAAGCTGAAAGGCATGTTTGATTGACAAAACAGGAGAAGAAGCGGCGCAGGGCTTTGCAAACCGAGGGGTGGATTTGTCCTTCGGTTTGCTGCTTTTCGGGCGAAATATGTTCGGCGGCTTTTTGTTGACTTTATTGAAAAATAAGCAATTATTTGTGATAACTGCATAAAATTTATATTAGTAATTGACAAATAAACGGAAATATGTCATAATAAATGAGTACAAACCGTTTCGGTATATGTTTTCGCTGTTTTACGGCGATTTTTCGCCGTCGGTTGATTGCCGCGGCACGGGAAGCGGCATCCATAACGGTATCTTGAGCGAATTCAAGGGGGAATCGGAATGAAAAAATTTCTCGCCGCACTGCTTGCCGCCGCACTGGCGTTCGGGCTTTGCTCCTGCATCAATATTACGGTCAACACCAAAGGCTCGGTTCATTCGTCGGAGGAGTGGCGGGAGTTTGCCCGCGGGTCGGTCTTTGACGGAGAGTATTACAGCGATTTTGCGCAGATCGGTTTTTCCGCGCCCGGCGGGTGGGAGTTTGAGGACGATTATGCGCTTGCCGACCGTTCGGGAATGGATGTTTTGCATTTTTATGATTCCGAGCAGCTTGCCGAGCATTTGGCGCAGAAAAAACGCGTGGTGGATATGGTCGCGGCAGTGGGCGATAAGAGCAGAAGCGTGATGATGTACTGCGAGCACATCAACTGCTATGCAGCATCCGATCCGACCGCCGATGATATTGCGCGGGAAATGCGGAAGCGGGTGCGGGACGAAGACTATTATGATCGGTTTTCGGATATTCATACCGTCACGCTCGGTGATTGGCCGTATGCCAGCTTTATCGCCGCTACCGAAAAAAACGAGAGCCAAAAGTATTTTTTCAGAGTGATCGGCGACTATGTGTTCACGATCGTTTTGTATGCGCAGTCTCCCGAGGAGTTTCGCGCGCTGGAAAACTGGTATCTGAATTGACGCATACCCGAATTTGAATTGCAAAATACCCCGCCCCGGCGAAGCAAATTTCGCCCGAGCGGGGTATATTTCGATTTGTATGAAATTTTCAGATGTAGGCGTAGCTTTGCGGCGGCAATTTTGCGATGATTTCGCGGCGGATTTTGTCGCAAAATATAATAAGACCCGCCATGCAGTAAAGAGGCCGACAGTTAATAACCTGCGTTACGGCAGGTGGGTGCCCTCTCGGCAGTTTGCGCTTCCAACGTCCCGATAAACGGGGAGGCCTGCGAAACCCACTGACCGAAGCCCGGGCTCCCGATAAAAAGTTGTAGGGTTATATAGTCGGCGGCTCATACACAAACAAGGCAGGCCGTTGATAGATGAATTTTTTGCCGATAAAACGCCGCCCAACCGCGCGGGATGAGAGCGGCTCATCGGGGGAATGCCATGGTTTTTCGGATTACTGCTCGTCGATCTCGTAATAATCCTGCAGGCGGGTGACAAATTCGTTTGCCACACGCTCATATTCGTCGTCATCCTCAATCTCGATGAAGTAGTTTTCGCCGTCTTCCTCCACGATCTTCATGATGACCAGACTGCCGTCATCCTCGAGCTTGACGGTGTTTTCATTTTCTTCACCGCTGTCATAAGGAGTCAGCGCGACATACTGCGTGTCGCCCTCGTCATAGGAATCCAGTATTTCAAAATTATACTCGTTCCCCTCGTCGTCCGAGAGAGAAACCAGATCCGGCTCGTATTCTTCCTGCATTTTGACGCACCTGTGACCGCGATGAAAATCGGCGGCCGCCTTTCTTTAATTCTGTTATTATTTTACCCAATTGCGGATCAATAGTCAACCCCTTTTAAATATAATTATTTTTTATATTAGCCATTGAAATGCCGAGAAAAAATTGGTATAATAACTGCAGAGCAGTTATTATACTGCTGCGCAGGGCATTTGACGGCGCTGACTGCTCGTCACTGCGTGACAACCGCAGTCAAATGCGCGATTATACCATAACGCTGTCGCTTTTATGGTATAATAACTGCAGAGCAGTTATTATACTGCTGCGCAGGGCATTTGACGGCGCTGACTGCTCGTCACTGCGTGACAACCGCAGTCAAATGCGCGATTATACCATAACGCTGTCGCTTTTATGGTATAATAGATA
>JBJEQI010000191.1:5743-8416 GCA_051881675.1 Acutalibacteraceae bacterium | reverse complement strand
GCCTGCGCGATCACATCCGCGTTGCTGTAACGGTTCTCATAAACCTCCATCTCATAGAAGGTGCCGCTGAACTGCCCGTATTCGCTGCGGAACATCTCGATCTGATTATACTTCACATAGCGGGCACGAACGGGCGACGGCAGCGTGAACACATCTCTGCCCTCGGTGTTTCCCGCGCAGTTGAGATCTTCATAAACCACGGTCCATGTCTGACCGTCCTCGGAAACCTGCAAATTAAACTTATTCGGACGGTGCGCCCAATCAAATTCGATTCTGCCGACGGTGCGCACCTCGCCGAGGTCCACATACAGCCACGAATCATGCTTTCTTTCCAGCAATGCGCGGGTAGCGGGATCACCGTCTACCGCCATTTCGCCGGTCAGCGCGCCCTGCACCTCAAGCCCCGAAACGGTTACCTTTTTCTTCAAAGCGAGATTCTCCTCGCCCAGTTTGGATACGCCCGACGCTTCATCCTCCGACAGCGCCCGATTCCAAACGGTCAGGCTCCGCATCATGCCCGAAACGCCTTTTCCGATCTCGGTCACGGGAAGCACAAAGGTCGACGACTCCTGCTTAACGCCTGCCGCATTGTAATACTTCGCCGTCCCCGCAGAACTGCCGTTGAGATACAGCGACATATCCTTTTTATCGCAGATCAGCTGAATGTTGTTCCACATTCCCTCTTCGATCGCGCAGTCGAAGATATAGGGATAGCAGCGGCTGCAATTTCTTTCATAGGCGATTTTGCCCGTACCCTTATAGTTCAGATACAGCGTTCCGTCTTCTCCCGAGAACAGCACGCTGTCGGGCGCCGCGCCCTCGTTGATATACAGATCAAACGATACGCTGTAAGGGAATCCGATTCCGTCAAACGGCAGGCTGATGTATCCGCTTTGATTGAAAACGAGCGCATTTTTGCCGCCCGAAACGACAGTATCCAGCCCGTGGATTGCCGCCGTATAGCCGTTGCCGCTGTTATCGCGAAGCACACCGCCGCTAATGTTGTCAAAGTCATAATCGGCGATCACATCGCCCGCCGACGCGATATACCGCGCGGGGTTCCCCAGCGGCGAGGTCTTTCCGAAAAGCGCCAGTCGGCTGCAGAACTGATCGGCGCTGTCCACCCTTTGAGAGCCGCACCAGTTTTTCTCGGACATCACCAAAATCTGCTCTTTGGCGCGATCGAAAATATCGTATTCCGACATTCCCGCCATAACATCATACCAGCACGCCGCTTCTGCGCCTCGCAGCAGCGGGTGCGACTCAGCAATGTGGTTATAGCTGCCGCTGAGCAAATTGACAAACCAGTTGTCATGCAGCCACCAGGTAGGGATATAATCGTGATAATATCCCGCACCGGGGACAGAATACAAACAGCCGTCGCAATTGTTGATACAAGCGTAACCCATGTCGATCATCTCGGCGTAATTCGCCCAGTTTTGCGACCAATAATGCGCTGTGGCATTGGTGCTGACAGGCGCTTCGCCGACGAATCCGTTGGAGCCGAGCGACGCCCACATCCGCACCTCGCGGCCCTTAGCGCTGACATACTCGATCAGCTCGTTCATATACGCGCGGACATCCTCCGAATACTTTTTGTCGTATTCATCAGTTCCGATATGAAATTTTTTACCGATAAAAACAGGATCTTCGCCGTCTAAAAACTCATCCAGCAACGATTTGATAAACGGCAGAACATCGGGGTTGGTCAGATCGAGGTGGCTGCGGTCTATCAGCATCGATTTATCATGCAGACCGGCAAATCCCGAATGGGCGGGCGTGTCGATCTCGGTGACAACATCTACGCCGTATTTCGCCGCCTCGCGCTGAAACGCCTTGTAGTCCTCCTGCGAATAGACCTCCGACGGGTCGAGCGAGGAATTGATCTCGGGATATTTCTTGCTCTCCACGCGGAAAGCTGCCTCCTGCTCGCCGCCGATGTCATTGATATGCACGCGAAGCTCATTCAGCTTGAAATACGCCATGTATTTTGCCACTTCGGTGAGATTGTCAAGAGGAATATAGATGCGCGCAACATCCTGCATGAACGCACGCACCTCATAAGCGGGATAATCGCGTATCATGCCCTTTGGCAGGGTGCAAAGCCCCTCGCTCTGCGACAAAATCTGCGTCAGCGTAGTTCCGCCGTAAAGCGCGCCCTTCGGCTGATAAGCGCTCACCCGAACGACGTCGCCGATCTCGATGAAGCAGCCCTCCTCGCCGAGTTCGGACGCATCGGTCAGCTCAAAATATATATCGCCCGCACGGGGAGAACCCGCCGCAACCGAAATATTGCGGTGCAAAATCCCGCCGAAATATTCGGCGATAATATCCACCGTCGCGCGCAGACTTCATTCGCGATGACCAAACGGCTGCCGTCGGTCAGGCGAAAACTGCCGACAGAGCCTTTCCATTCGCGAATCGAAGGAAACGTCTGCGGGCGGGCATTGTCGCCCGATGCGGCGCTGTATTTTCCGGGAACGACGATCGAGGCCTCCGCCTGATGATCGACCGCCGTGTCGGCGGGATCGCTCTTAGAGGTGACCTTATACATCACCTTGACCGTCATGTCGCAAAGCGGCTGAATCACGGTTCCGTCCGTGCGGATGACTGCTTCGTTCGACGAGCCGTAGATCTGCACGTCATAGCCGTTCACACTCGGCAGGTTCACCC
>JBJEQI010000191.1:0-5643 GCA_051881675.1 Acutalibacteraceae bacterium | reverse complement strand
TTCGACGAGCCGTAGATCTGCACGTCATAGCCGTTCACACTCGGCAGGTTCACCCTGCTTTTGTCTGCCGACAGCGTTGGCGGCGTTGTCTTGATGCGATCAAGCGCCTCGGCGGCGTTTTTGTCCGTCACCGCGCAGACTGAAAACGGCACCAATGTCATGCCGAGCATCAATGCGGTAATCAGCATAAACACCACGCCGATCTTCTTTTTCATAATAATCCTCTCCTTAAAATGCCGCCGATTCCCGCCGCGTCGGATAGGTGATCTCGGCAAAAATCATCGGCTTTTCTATTATCATTCATTATAACAAAATGCCGCGTCGATTTTCTACCTGATTCGCTTAAAACCTTCCATCATATTATCATTTTATCTGCAAAATTATTGAATTGTTGCGGCTTTATCCATAATTTTCAAAAGCGCTCGACGGCAAAATTATACAATATGCCGTATATGATCTTATCGCGCCCACGTCCTGCCGCCATGAAAAAACGGCGGGGAATCCCCCGCCGCGGCTGTCCTTTTTCCGACCTGCGACATACACTGTCACAAGCAGGAACTTTCCCGATTCAATTGAACAAAAACGCAAACTCCGCCGACGAAGCCATCGAAACGTAATCATCCCCGCCGATGATGATATGATCGGCGATCTTCACACTGATCGGCGCCAACGCGTCAATGATATTTTTGGTGGTCACGACATCGTTATGGCTCGGGATCGCCACACCCGAGGGATGATTGTGAAACAGAATGATCTGGGTGGCGTTATACTTAATGCAATAAGTCATCAGCTTGCGGATAGGAATTTCGGTGACGTTGATTGTGCCCATGCCGAGCCGCTCCCAGCCCAGCACCTTGCCGCTGTTGTTCATCAGCAGCGCCGAGCTCATCTCATCGGTCAGATTGACATATTTCGGCAGCACATATAAAAACGCATCGCGGTCGCCGCGGATATATTTGCCGCTTAAGTTGTTTTTATCCTGCAAATAAGCGGCAGCCACCAGCGGAATCAGCTTGATCAGCGTAGCGGAGGTGACGCCGATGCCGTTGACCTTGAGCAGATCGCCGTAATCCGCGTCAAACACCGCCGAAAAGGAGCCGAATTCTTCGATCAGGCTGTGCGCGAGAGGATTGGTATCTTTTTGGGGAATCGTCGAATACAGCAGCATTTCAAGCAGCTCGTGCTGGTAAAACTCAGCGCCGTCTGAATTGATCAGCTTTTTTCTCATACGTTCCCGGTGTCCGCCGTGCATAACCGCTTCCCCTTTCCGTCGGTATTGATTGTGGTATAACGATTGCATATGTGATCATTATATCACAAAACCCCTTTAATTGCAACACAAAGCCATGATTCTTTTCCCCCCGGAGGCGGCGCTGAGAGCGGCACACCGATTCCGTCAAACCGCCTGTTTGACTATTTATACAAAAAATAATTGAATTCATTCTATTATTTGTGTTGCGTTGCTCTTGAATTTTTTTGTCAAATGATGCATAATATACTAAACTTATATACCTTATTAATACTATATCGCGGCGGCAGTTGCGCGCCGATTCTATTTTCACCGAGGTGCGACCGTATGGAAGAGTTCATCAGCAGAATAATCGAGATTGACCGTCAGGCGAGGCAGCTTACCGTCGACCCCGACGCGCTGAAAGCGCAGGCTGACCGCGAGATTGCGCAGCAAAACAGCCGCCTGAAGGCGCAGATCGACAAGCAGACCGAATCCGAGATCGAGCAATACCGCAAAGACTGCACCGCCGCGGCGGAGAAGACGCTGCGCGACAAAAAAGAGTATTACGAAAGCATGTCCGCCCATTTTGACGATGTGTATCGGCAAAACGGCAAGGCGTGGGAGGATGAGCTGGTGCGCCGCACGCTGCGGGGCGAATAAACCGCTCATCAACCGTTTCGCCGCTCTGCGGCGGGCAGGCAGCGGCGCTTTTCAGTGGCTGTTTCCACGGTTAACTAAGTCTTATTTCGGAAAAGAGGTGCAAAAATGTCAAAAGCGGCAACAGCCATGCTCGTCAAGTCGCGCGCCAAGTTCGGCAGGCGGCTGACGCAGCACGATTACGACGAAATGCTCAGCTGTCAGACAGTCGGCGACATCGCGGCGTATCTGCGCGGCAACACGCACTACAACGTCTCGCTCGACGGCATCAAGGAAGCTGCCGTTCACCGCGGCAATCTTGAGCAGCTGCTCCGTACCAAAATGTATCAGGATTTTGCCGAGCTCTGCAAGTTCGAGCGCTCGATCGGCGAGCATTATTTTGAATACCTGATGACAAAAAACGAAATTGACCGCCTTTTGGTGTTTCTGCGCTACCTGATCGCCGGTCATCCCGAAAAATATCTTTTCGCACTGCCCGACTTTTTCTCCAAAAACTCAAAGATCGACTTTGTCAGCATCACCGAGGCAAAAAGCTTTTCCGATCTGCTCGACAAAATCAAAAATACCGACTACTATCCTCTGCTGCTCCCGTTTGACATCGAGTCCGCACCTCCCGATTTCACCATGATCGAGGCGGTGCTCGACCGCTATCGGTATCAAAAAGCGTGCGAAATGGCGCGGCGGCACTTTCGCGGCGAGGAGCGCGAGGAGCTGATCAAGCTTTTCTGCATCACCGCCGAGCTGGACAGCATCCGCCGCATATACAGGGCGAAAAAATACTTTGATGTTTCCGAGGATACGCTGAAAGCCCAGCTGAGCGACAAAAGCTATATGCTGAATAAGCGGCGGCGCGCCGAGCTGATCGGCTGTGAAAGCGAGGCGGATGTTCTCGACATCCTGAAACAGACGAAATACAGAACCTTTTTTGATAAAAACGAATTTACCTTTATAGACGATTTTGCGGCGCGGATCAAATACGACTACTGCCGCAAAATGATGCGCTTTTCCCCGCACGCCGCTGTCGTTATGGCGTCAACGATCGTCGTATTTGAAACCGAGATCGAGAATATTACCAACATTATCGAGGGCAAACGCTACGGCGTTGACAACGACAGCATAAAAAGAATGCTCATACTTGAAAGGACGGTGACTTGAAGTGGCTATCGAAAAAATGAAAATGGTTTCGATCATCGGCAAGTTCGGCAGTCTTGACAGCACGATCGAGGCATATTTGGATTCCGGATGCTTTCAGCCCGAGGCGGCGTCGCAGTACGTTGCCAACGTCCGCGGCTTCACGAATCTCAACGAGGAAAATCCCTATGCCCGCCATCTGACAAAGCTGACGGAAATCATCGAAAGCTCGGGGCTTGTTCCGCATATTGTCGACAACGCAGGCGTTACAGCGCCGCTGCCCGAGCTTGAAGAAACGATGAACAGGCTCGATGAGCGCGTCGGCGCGCTGCTCAAGCAGCGAAACGATATTGACGCCGAAATCCAAAAGGATAAAGAAACAATCACCGCGCTGGCGCATTTCCGGAACCTTGACATATCCATCAAAGAGGCGTTTGACTCGAAATATGTCAAATTCCGCTTCGGGCGGCTTCCCGCCGAGAGCTTCGACAAGCTCAAATTCTACACCAGCAATCCGTATATCACCTTCTACCAGTGTTCGACCGAGGGCGATTATGCCTGGGGTATGTATGTTGCGCCGTCCAAGCAGGCGGCGGAGGTCGATTCGATCTTCAACAGCCTGTTTTTTGAGCGGCTGCGCATTCCCGATTTTGAGGGAACGCCCAAGGATGCGATCGACGCGCTTAGGGCTAAAGAGGCCGACCTGATCGGCAAAAAATCGGAGCTGAACCAGATCATCGACGAGTTCACCTCACTGGAAAAGGAGGAATATTTCCGCCTTTACACCCAGCTGAAACGCTCGTTTGAGGCGTGCGAAATCCGCAAATACGCCACGCGCTACGGCGATTCCTTTGTGCTGGTCGGCTGGATTCCCGAGCGGGACATCCCCACCTTTGAAAAATATATGTCGACGGTCGACGCTGTGGAATTTTCTTACAGCGACCCCGATGAATCTTCGGCGCTGACCCCGCCCGTCAAGCTGAAAAACCCGAAGATTTTCCGTCCGTTTGAGTATTATGTCCGTATGTTCGGCGTTCCGAGCTACGATGAGATCGACCCCACCCCCGTTATGGCAATCATCTACACGCTGATCTTCGGCATCATGTTTGCCGACGTCGGGCAGGGAATTGTCCTGAGCATCGTCGGGCTGATCATGTATAAAGTGAAGCATATGGAGCTCGGCGCGATTCTGGTCCCCTGCGGGCTGGCGGGCGCGCTCGGCGGGCTGGTTTTCGGAAGCGTATTCGGCTTTGAGCATATGCTCGACCCGATGTATCGGGCGCTTGGCTTTCAGTCCAAGCCGATCGAGGTCATGGATTCGGTCAACAGCATCCTGATCTTCGCCGTCGGAATCGGCGTTGTCATGATGATTGTCGCGATCTTGCTCAATATCTATCGCAATCTGCGGCGAAAACGGTTCGGCGAAGCGCTTTTCTCCGAAAACGGGCTGTGCGGGCTGCTGGTGTATGTCAGCATCATCACCCTCGCCCTCACGATCATTCTGGGCGTTTCGTCCTCACTGCTCTCGGCCGTGCTGATCGCCGTTCTCGCTGTTTCGCTGATCCTCATTATGTTCAAGGAACCGCTCATCACCCGCATGGATGAAAAAGAGAAATTCACGCCCGGCGGCAGCACCGCGGAATATATCATGCAAAGCTTTTTCGAGCTGTTTGAGGCGATTCTCAGCTACGTTACCAACACCGTTTCGTTCCTGCGCGTGGGTGCGTTCGTCATCGTCCATGTGGGCATGATGATGGTCTTCTTCACCCTCGCCGAAATGATGCCGAACCCCGTTTTATACTATGTCATGGTCGTTTTCGGCAATGTGTTCGTGCTCGCGCTCGAGGGATTGCTGGTCGGCGTTCAGTCGCTTCGACTGATGTTTTACGAAATGTTTTCCCGCTTTTACTCAGGCGAGGGCAAACCCTATGAGCCTGCGAAAATCGGCGAACAAAAATAAAAATCACAGTTTCACCAACCGAAAGGATTTGATCGTTTATGTCAGCTACAACTATTACCGTTCTCGCCCTGCTTTTCCCGCTCGCAGTTATGGCTGTTGCCGCACTGCTTGCCCGCCTTGTTATGAAAAAGACAGGCAATATCAAGCGTTCTTTTAAGGTGAATTTCGCCACGATCGGCATCATGATGCTCCTCTTCGTCATGTTCGGCTTCACCGCTTCGGCGGCGGGAACCGATCAGGCGGCGGTCGAGCTTGCCAAAGCGGCTACTATCAACGGCGGTCTCGGTCTGATCGCCGCCGGTCTTTGCACCGGCCTTGCAGGCATCGGCGGCGGCCTTGCCCTTGCCAGCGGCGTTCCCGCCGCGATCGGCGCCGTTTCGGAGGACCCCAAGGCGTTCGGTAAAGCGCTCATCTTCGTCGCACTGGGCGAAACCATCGCGCTCTACGGCGTTATTATCTCCATCCTGATTCTGCAAAAGTGCTAACCCCGAAAGGGCAGTGCCGCTGTGGGGCGGATTTCGCGGCTTGAAGACCCAGCCGCCCGCCTTTAAGCAGCGCAAAACTACTCATTATCACGCATTACTATCACGCAAAAGCGAGGTGCCGATCATGAAATTCATGCTGATAAGCGACAACCACGATACCCTTGTCGGAATGCGGCTTG
>JBJEQI010000190.1:0-1972 GCA_051881675.1 Acutalibacteraceae bacterium | reverse complement strand
TGTATCCGCATAGTCTCGCCGTTTGTCACCACGGTCAGACAGCGGTTGTCACCCGCGCGATACGCCTCCCTGTCGGGAATCACCGCGCGGTCCCCACAATAAATCACCGCGCTCCCCTGAAGCAGAGAGCCGCTCGGCGGCTCGCCCGCTATCACATACACATCGGCGAAAACGCCGCCCGACTCCAAGGCGGTCAGGCTTGTATTCTTATCAATGATCGCAAGCGTAAAGCGCCCGTAGGTCACCGTGACAGCATTCGCCGTCGGGCGCCGAACGGCGACCTCCCCGAAACGGGCGTCGCAGACATCTTTCATCCGGCATCCGTCGACGATGTCGGCGACGGCTTTGACGGCATAATACTTATCGCCGTCATCGTTCATGAAGACAACCTGCGGTTTTAACCATTTTACCACATTTTCGGCGCTTTGTGAATAGGTATTTTTACCCGACGGCAGAATCACGGCCGAAACGGAGCGAACCGCGTGCGTTTGCTCATAATTCTGCACCGCATAAAGCGCACCCGAGCCGCCCGCTCCGATCATATTCACCGTGCCGTGATCGTTTATCACGGTGCAAACGCCGCTCCCGCTGTCAAGCAGCGAGATCTCGATCTCGTTGCGGCGAAAGACTTGATCGCAAACCATTGTCACCAGCAGTAAAACCACGCAGACAAGCGCCGCCGCGCGGACGATATAGGCCTTGCTGTCCGCACTCAGCGAAATCAGCAGATACGCCGCCGCGATCACGAACAGCACCAGCGCCAAAAACACGCCGAAGCCCGCCGAGGCGATCGGCACGGTCGTGACGCAAAGCCCCGCAAAGAACGAGGTCAGCGGCACAACAAGATGGCAGAGCGCACCGCACAGCGCGGCGATGAATGTTGCCGCAAAATGGATCGGCGAGATCAGGCAAAAGACCACACCGAGGATAATGGTCAGGCTGATCAGCGGGAGGATGATCATGTTGGCAAGCGGCGCGATCAACGACACCGAGCCGAAGAACAGATAGGCAACGGGAAGCGACGCGGCGGTTGCACAGATCGACTGCACAAACGGCAGTGACAGCTTGATCAGCCTGCGGCGAACGGCAGAGCCCTCGTATTTTTCCATCATTCTGTTCATCGGGGGCATGATAATCACCAGCCCGAAAGTGGAGCAAAACGACATCAAAAACGACACATCCACTGCGCAAAACGGATTCATCAGCACAAACAGCGACGCCGCGGCAAACAAAGAATTCACCCCGTCGGCGCGGCGGCTGAACAGGTCACCCGCGAACAAAACGGCAAGCATCACCGCCGAGCGCAGAACGGAATAGCGGAACCCGATCACCGAAACCATCAGCGCGATCGAGGCAAGCCCCGCCGCAGCGGCGGCTTTCCGCCTTTTGAAGATAAGTCCGAAAAACGAATAGATCGACCCGCATATAATGCTCATGTGCAGTCCCGAAACCGCCATGGTATGCTGCAATCCGCAGTTCGTGAACGCGCGCGAAACCTCGCTTTTTACCCCTGATTTGTCTGAAAAGAGGAAGCCCTTGATCAGCGACGCGGAATCCTCATCGAGATAGACGGACAGCTTGTCCTTATAATAGGCGCGCAGCCGCGCAAATGCTCCGCCGAGCGAGTTTTTGCCGCCGATGCTGACGACATCCGCCGTATCGTTGACGTAGGCGCAAAGATAAATCCCGTCACCGTAATGATAATTCATATCCACATATGTATCGTCAAGGGTCAGCTTGGCGCTCACGCGGTCATCGGGCTCCAGCCCCAGCGGCTCGCGGGAGTAGAGCATC
Source organism: Acutalibacteraceae bacterium (assembly GCA_051881675.1). Taxonomy (GTDB): domain Bacteria; phylum Bacillota; class Clostridia; order Oscillospirales; family Acutalibacteraceae; genus CAKRRH01. The sequence continues at coordinate 178 of JBJEQI010000190.1, read as the reverse complement.
AGGCGAAAGCTTTGATCGCTGTGTGCGCCGCCCGACGAATCGCCGCTTTGAGAGGGTTTCACCCGCAATATGTACTGATTACTGTGAGCGGTGGATTTCCCGAAATCCTCGCAAACGGCTTGCACCTCGACCTCTTTCCCGCAAAGCCGCGCCGTCGGCAGATAATCGAGATAAAAGT
>JBJEQI010000189.1:0-1973 GCA_051881675.1 Acutalibacteraceae bacterium | reverse complement strand
CATGGTGGACGCCATCTGTATCAGCGTAAACGCCGCCATCAGCAGCATCGCGGGATAGCTGAACGATACAAACGCGAAAACGATCAGCGCCAGCGACAGGGTCAGCTTAAACCGCGCGTCCATTTTATGGAGAAAGGAATCAAGCGGCAGATACTGGCCGAACGTCATATCTTTCATCATTTCGCACTGCCTCCCCCGTTTTTCTCACGAATGAGAGCAGTCAGCGCCTCGACCGCGCGGTCGACGGTGTAAACGCCGTCGGGCACATTCAGCCCGCGCTCGCGCAGCCCCATGAACACCTGCGTAATATGCGGCACATTCAGCCCCATGGCTTTCAGCTCATCCGCACGCTTGAACACATTATCCACCGTATCGAACATGACAAGACGGCTGTGATCCATCACGAGAATCCGATCGGCGACCTTTGCCACATCCTCCATCGAGTGCGAGACAAGCAGAACCGTCGCCCCGCTCTCCCGCCTGTATTCCGCTATCCGCGAGAGGATACCGTCCCTGCCGACGGGGTCCAGCCCCGCGGTCGGTTCGTCGAGTATCAGAACGCTCGGGCGCATGGCAAGCACGCCCGCAAGCGCCGCCCGCCGCTTTTCGCCGCCCGAAAGGTCAAAAGGCGATTTGTCAAGAAGAGCATCGCTGAGCCCGACCATTTTCGCCGCGTATTCCACACGGCGGGCGATCTCCTGCTCATCCAGCCCCATATTGCGCGGGCCGAACGCTATATCGCGCCGCACCGTTTCGTCAAACAGCTGATATTCGGGATACTGAAAGACCAGCCCGACCTTAAACCGCAGCTGCTTGATCTCTTTCGGGTCTTCCCAAATGTCTTTACCGTTATACAGCACCTGCCCGAAGGTCGGCTTCACCAGCCCGTTGAAATGTTGCACAAGCGTGGATTTACCCGAGCCTGTATGACCGATAATACCGATAAACTCGCCCTGCTCAATGTCGAGATCGACATGATCCAGCGCCGTTTTTTCAAACGGCATACCGGGTGAGTAAACATAACTTAAACCGCGTGTACTGAGTATTGCCAAGATTATTCCTCCAAAAGCATGTCGGATACAGCTTTGACACATTCGTCGACCGTTAAAACGTCGCCGTCAAATGCTATTCCCGCTTTTTTAAGTTTATAGATAAGCTCCGTCGGCTGGGGAACATCCAGCCCCACCGATTTGAGCAGTTCCACCTGCGAAAATACGGCTTTCGCGCCGCCGTCGGCGATAATGCGCCCGCCGTCCATCACCACAACGCGGTCTGCCTGCGCCGCTTCATCCATATAGTGGGTGATCAAAACGACCGTCTTCCCCATTTCGCGGTTCAGCCGCTGAATGATCTCCATCACCTGCCGCCTGCCCTTGGGGTCGAGCATGGCGGTCGGCTCGTCGAAGACGACGCAGTCGGGCTGCATCGCAAGAATTCCCGCGATTGCAACGCGCTGCTTTTGCCCGCCCGACAGCCTGTGCGGCTCGTCGAGACGGTGATCGAACATATTGACCGCCTGCAAGGCTTCATCCACCCTTCGGCGGATTTCATCGGGCGGCACCCCTAAATTTTCGGGGCCGAACGCCACATCCTCTTCCACGATCGTGGCGACGATCTGATTATCGGGATTCTGAAACACCAGCCCGACGCTCTTGCGCACTTCAAACGTATTTTCCTCGTCGGCGGTGTCCATGCCGTTCACAATGACCCGCCCCTCGTCGGGGAGGTTCAGCCCGTTAAACAGCTTGGCAAGCGTCGATTTCCCCGAACCGTTATGCCCGAGGATAGCGGTAAACGACCCTTTCTCAATGCCGATCGAAAAATTCCGGAGCACCGTGTGCCGATCGCTGCTGTCGGCGTTATAGGAAAATGTGACATAAGATGAATATTCTATGTAAATAGAGAAGAACTATCCCTGGATTTTTCACCAACTGTCACTGAGGGGATTAAAAAAAAAAAAAAAAAAAAAAAAA
>JBJEQI010000188.1:0-1977 GCA_051881675.1 Acutalibacteraceae bacterium | reverse complement strand
TCACCCGCCACTATTACAAGCATCTCAAGGGCGAGGAAACCTCGACCAACAGCGTCGCGACCCTCTTTGCATGGACAGGCGCGCTCAGAAAGCGCGGCGAGCTGGATGAAACCCCCGCGCTTTGCGAATTTGCCGACAAGCTTGAAAAGGCTACGATCGACACCATCGAAGACGGCGTGATGACGGGCGATCTGTATATCCTCTCCAAACTTGAGAACAAGAAAAAGGTCAACACCGAAGACTTCCTGCTCGAGATCAACAAGCGACTGGAAAAGATGATGTAATTCTTCGTCATCGGTAAGCCCGTGCTAAAGCCCCAATCCGAATCCCGATGCGCCAAACCGCGCGTCGGGGTTCGTTTTTTTGCAAAATTCCGCCCGAATTTGCGAATTTTTCCGCTTTTGCTCTTGCGATAAGGGCGAAATAACTGTATAATAAACTTTGAACCCCATGCGCTCGGACAGTTGCCGACGCGGCGGGAAACATGACTGCGGCGTACATTCGTCTCGCCGTCCGAAAGGAAACAACCATGGATTTTACAAATGCAAAAAGGCTTGTCTTTAAGGTGGGCACCTCCACCCTGACTCATGAAAACGGAAAGCCCGACTATAAAAAATTCGAGGAGCTGGCGAGAATCCTTGCCGATCTGCATAACGACGACCGCGAAATCGTGCTGGTATCGTCGGGCGCGATTTCGGTGGGTATGGATAATATGCGGCTGGATCAGCGCCCCTCCTCCACCTCCGCCAAGCAGGCGCTCGCCGCTGTCGGTCAGTGCGAGCTAATGTTCATTTACGACAAGTTTTTCAGCGAATATAACAAGGTCGTCGCGCAGGTGCTGATGACCAAGGACGCCATGTCTATCCGCGAGCGCAGGGCGAATATCGTCAACACCTTCATCGAGCTGATTCGACTGCGCACCATTCCGATCGTCAACGAGAACGATACCGTCGCCACCGACGAGCTCGTTTTCGGCGACAACGATACCCTGTCCGCTATGGTTGCCGACTGCGTGAACGCCGATCTTCTCGTCATCATCACCGATATCGACGGCCTTTATGACAAGAATCCCGCCGAAAATCCCGACGCAAAGCTGATCTCGCGCGTAGACGAGATCACCAGCGAGCTTTTCGGCATCGCGGGCGACAGCGTTTCGGGGCGCGGCACGGGCGGTATGTATACCAAGCTTCAGGCGGCGCAGATCGCCAAATCGGCGGGTATCCCGACCGCAATCATCTCGGGAAAAGATCTTCATACGATCTACGACCTGATCTCCGGCAAGCAGGTCGGAACAATTTTCACAGCATAAAGGAGAAGCAGTATGTGTGACCTCACATGGATGGGCGAGCGGGCAAAAGCCGCCGAAAGAACGCTGTCGGTCTGCGGGGCGAACCAAAAAAACGCCGCGTTGATGAAAACGGCGGAGCTGCTGGAAGGCGCGGCGGATGAGATCATCGCCGCCAACCGAAAAGACATCGCCTCGGCGCGCGATAACGACGTCGCCGAGCAAATGATCGATCGGCTGAAGCTGGATAGGGCGCGCATCGAAGCCATTGCCGACGCCGTGCGTAAAATTGCGGCGCTCGATGATCCGATCGGCGAAATTTTAGAGGGATATACCCGCCCGAACGGCCTTAAAATCAAAAAAGTTACGGTGCCGCTCGGCGTTGTCGGCATTATATTTGAATCGCGCCCGAATGTCACGGTCGACGCGGCGGCGCTCTGCCTGAAATCGGGTAACACCGTCATTCTGCGCGGCGGCAAGGAAGCTATCTGCTCCAACAGCGCGCTGTGCGATGTGATGCGGCGCGCGCTGAGCCTTTGCGGGCTTCCCGAAGACTGCGTTCAGCTGATCAAGGACACCACCCGCGAATCCTCCGAGCAGCTCATGCGCCTGCCCGCGCTCGATGTGCTGATTCCCCGCGGCGGCAAGGGGCTTATCCGCTCCGTCGTGGAAAATGCGCGGGTTCCCGTCAT
>JBJEQI010000187.1:0-1980 GCA_051881675.1 Acutalibacteraceae bacterium | reverse complement strand
CGTTTACGGGACGATTTTTACATCGTATTTTTCAAAGAAATAGTCCAGCTGTATCAGCCATGCAACCAGCTGTGGGGTGGACATCAGCTGACCGAACCAAGTTTCGTTTTCACCCTCCAGCATATTTTTATAATGCATGCGGTCCAGCGCGTTCGCCAGAAATCCGTCTTTTTCCAGGCGGCGGCGAAGCATATCGGACACGAGCGATAAATAAGCGGGATTGTGCGTTTTCGGATACGGACTTTTCTTGCGCCAAAGGATTTTATCGGGCAGATAGCGGCTCATCGCATTGCGCAGCAGCGCCTTTTCCACGTTATTTTCAAACTTGATCTTCCACGGAACATTAAAGATAAATTCCAGTATGCGGTGATCGGCGAACGGAACGCGCACCTCGAGCGAGCTTGCCATGCTCATTCTGTCCTTGCGCTCGAGCAGGGAGGTCATAAAATAATTGACCGAAAGCCATGTTGCGCGCCGCGCGGTGATCATGTCCTCGCTGTCGGCGCTGCACAGCGGGCAGGCGTCGAGGCTCTGGCGGTAAATGCCCGAAATATAGCGGTATCCCTCTTCGGCCGCCACGACGTCGTCGCGGAACATTGAGGCGCGGAACATCGGCTTGTGTATCCACGGGAAGAAGTCCTTATACAGCATTTCGGGGCGGTAAAACCACGGATAGCCGCCGAAGATCTCATCGGAACATTCGCCGGACAGCGCAACTGTGTGCCGCCGTTTGACACATTCGCAAAAATAGAGCAAAGAGGAATCAATATCCGCCTGACCGGGGAAATCCCTGAAATCAACGGCGCGTGTCAGATATGCGGCGACTGTCGCGGTCGGCGCGGTCAGTATGGTATGGTCAGTTTTCAGCGTATCGGCGAGAAAAACCGCAAATTCGTCATCGCCCTGAGGCTGAAAAAGGGTTTGATGAAAATTCGCGCGGTTTCCCTCGTATTCAAACGAATAGGTGGACAGCGTTTTGCCGCTTTTTTTGTAGTATTCCGCGGCGACTGCGGTGATGACCGAGGAATCCAGCCCGCCTGACAAAAATGTGCAAAGAGGCACGTCGCTGATCAACTGGCGTTCGATCGCGTCGGTGAGCAGCTCCTGCGTTTTTTCCGCCGCTTCTTCGCTTGTGATCGCGGAATAATCCAGCGCTTTCAGCGACCAATAGCTGTCGATGTGAAGCCCTGAGCCGTCAAAAAACGCGCGTTCGGCGGGGCGCAGCTCATGAATATCTCGGAAAATGCCGCTGCCGTTAATCGTCACGGGAGAGAGAAATATCAGCTGCCAAAGCCCCTTTTGATCAATGATGGGGGCGATTTTCCCGTGGGCAAGAATCGCCTTGATTTCCGAAGCGAAGATCAGTGAGCCTTCGTTTTCGGCATAAAACAGCGGCTTGATTCCGAATCGGTCGCGCGCCAAAAAGATTCGCTCGTGGGATTCATCATAAACCGCAAAGGCAAAAATGCCGTTCAGATGATTCGGGCAATCGTCGCCAAACGCAATATACGCGTATAAAACCAGCTCGGTGTCACAGCGGGTTTTCGGTGTGATACCGCGGGCATAAAGCTCGGATTTCAGCTCGTCATAATTATAGATCTCGCCGTTGTAAACGATCGTGTACCAATTTCCCTGATGGCAAATCCTCATCGGCTGTTTGCCGTTTTCGATGTCAATGACCGCCAGTCGGTTATGGTGCAGTGCCGCCGATTTTCCGCAATAGAGCCCGTCGTCGTCCACTCCGCGATGCCGCATGGTTCTGCCCATTGCGGCAACTGTTCCGCCGCAGATCTTGCTGTTGTCGGCGAAATTTGCCAATCCGCATATTGAACACATTGAGCAATACCCCTTTTCATCATTTTGTCAGTTATAGTATATGCGGCTTCTCGGTTTTGTTTCCGCACAAATCGGGCGAAAAACGCAAAAAATCCCTTTGGTATCGCCAAAGGGATTTCAGCCTGCAAAGATCGGTCAAGTTAT
>JBJEQI010000186.1:0-2006 GCA_051881675.1 Acutalibacteraceae bacterium | reverse complement strand
AGCTTTCGCACCGCCTGCACATCCAGCGCCGCATTCACGATCTCCGACAGCGCCGTATGATCGAACGGGACGTTATCCGCAAAGCCGTCCACCTTATAAATAACCGTGTCGGATTCGCCCTCCGCCTCTGCCTTTTTAAGCTCGCGCGGCAGCAGACGAAGTTTGCCCGATTTTGAGGTCACCGTCAGCTCGGCAACGTTGGAAAACGCGTCTTTCGGTGCATTTTTCATTTTATCGAGCGCTACATTTGCCGAAGCGGTCAGCTTAATATCGCTGCTGTTTTCGGCGGTCTGCCCGCTTTCGGAATCGTAATTCCACAGCATTGTCACCGCGACGATCGCGCCCGTCACCAGCAAAACAACGGCGACCAGCGTGATCAGCAGCTTCAGCAAGCCGTTTGACCGGCGCTTGGCAGGAGCGGAAACGTCGGACGAGGTGAAAATCGTTGAATTTTCCGTGTCAAACGCCGATGCGATATCCTCCTGCGGTGAATCGGGCTGTGGCTGATTCTTTTCGATATCGTTCATTATCTGCGCTTCCTCCTGATGACCACAATGATGCCCACAAGGAGAATACCGATCGGAATAACGCCGGTGACAACATATTTCACGACCTTCGCCTGCGTTTCGCTGACGTTAAATACCGCCGAATTGATGACCTTGCTCTTGATCGAGATGTCGGGTTCAACTCTGCCGACCGCATCGTTGATCGACAGCATAACAGCGTCGTGGTTGGCGTAGCCCGACGTGGTCAGATAGTTTTCGTTGAACAGCTCGGGGGTCGCCAGCGCGATAATGGTCGATCGGGGCGACTTATCGCCGAGCGAGGTGTCTGCAAGATAGCTCGATGTTGCCAGTGATGTGAACGATCGTTTAGCGGAATGGTTATCGGGCGTCCAGTCTACATCTCTGCCGTAAGGCATGATCGTCGTCGTGTCGCTCGACTTGACGATGGCGAGCGTCTGATAGGAACCCTGATAGTCGAATTTCAGCGTCATCGGCTTGATCGACGATGCGAGATACGTGTAGTCCTTGTACTGCTCCATAAATCCCGAGCCTGCGTCATACAACACCATATAGGTCGCGGCGAGCGGCGAGCGGAGGTTTTCATCCGTTTCATAAACGGTGCCCTGCTCAAAAGCAATTCCCCACTCGTCGAGCAGCCCCTCCAGATTCGGCAGCTGCGGCTGCGCGGAGGAGGCGACGTAAACCAAGCTCTTTCCGCACTTGTTGTCGTTGTGCAGGAAAGTGTCCAGCTTTTTGACCTCATCGGGCAGCAGGTCCTTGGTGGGTTCGTCCATAACGATCAGGCTGACGTCATCGGCGATCTCGCCCGAGGCAAGCGAATCCAGCTCCTCGATGTCATAGTTGTTGCGGCGCAGCATCGTCGCGAGATAGCCGCCGTCGGAGCAGCCGTAGCCGGTGACGAGGAGCGCTTTGTCGATCTGCTCGGCAGTGACATACATCAGCGCCGAAGTTACGGCGGACTCAACGTCCGAACCGGTAATGTTTGTATAACCATATGCGCCGTAGTTGCTGTCCGCCTCGCAGACGTAAACATCATTAGTCTGAAGGATTTTATAGCGGCTCTGCTGATCGCCCTTCTTGTTGGTAAAGTTGCTCTCGACGATCATCGAGCCGTAGGAATACTGACCCGAATATTTCGAGGCAAACTCAGAAAAAGCAGGAGTTTGCGGGTCGACAAACCGAACCTTGATTCGGCTGTTTTCCTTTTCATACTTATGCAAAAGCTTGACCGTCTGGCTGAAATACTTTCCGCCCGAGGTGTCGTAAATATTGAGATAATTCTGCAAAACGCTCGAATACTGCCCGTTGGTATAATCGTCCTCGGACATCGCCACGGTGATGGTGACGTCATTGTTGATCTTGCGGATATATTCGAGATTGTCTTTTGACAGCGAATAGTCCTTATTAGCGGTCATATCGAGCTGGAGTGCGGCAACGCGGTTGTCCAGCACCGAGGCAAGGATATTGAACCCGACGATC
>JBJEQI010000185.1:0-2018 GCA_051881675.1 Acutalibacteraceae bacterium | reverse complement strand
CCGCCGCGAATATCGGTCACTATGGCTACTTTATTGATCTCGCCGCTGTTGCGGCACAGGCTGACAAAGTCGCTGATCAGGGCGGGAGGAAGGTTGTCGATGCAGTAATAGTCAATATCTTCCAGCGCGTGAACGGCGATCGACTTGCCCGCACCCGAATACCCCGAAATAATGATCAGTTCCATAATTCATACCTCTTGCTGTGACGAAAATCCCGAATAATCGGTTGATTTATTTTAATCCTAATGGGTTCAATCCCAGAATTTAATTTCACATTCCAGCTTCACATTTTTTTGCAAAAATACGTCTTCCTTGATCTGCTCGATCAGAATTTTAACGTCCGAAGCGGTAGCGCCGCCCGTGTTGACGATAAAGCCCGCATGTTTTTCGCTGACCTGCGCTCCGCCGACGCGTTTGCCTTTGAGCCCGCACTCTTCGATCAGCGCGGCGGCAAAATAGCCGGTCGGGCGCTTAAACACGCTCCCCGCGCTCGGCAGCTCCACGGGCTGGCGGCTTTTTCGGCGGTGCATCAGCTCATCCATCCGCTGCCGAATCTCGGCGGGGTCGCCCACACTGCCCTTAAACACCGCCGAGGTGATGACGGCGGGGGAATCGCTGTATGCGCTGTGGCGGTAGGAAAAATCAATGGTATCTTCGGTGTGTTTTCCAACAGTTCCGTCGGCGTTGATATGCTCGGAGGAGACATAAACCATGCTGATTTCGCCGTCGTAAGCGCCTGCGTTCATCACAACCGCTCCGCCGACCGTGCCGGGGATACCCCACAGAAATTCAAAGCCCGAAAGCGAATGCTCCAGCGCAAACGAGCAAAGCTGGGAATTCTTTACACCGGCTGAGCACTCGATCGTGAATGAGTCGATCAGCCGAATCTCCGCCAGCGCGGATGTAAAAATAACGGCGCCGCGAACGCCTGTATCGCTGACGAGAACATTTGAACCGTTGCCCATGACATGGTACGGCACCTCCCAGCGGGTGCACGCCGACACGATGGAAGCGAGCGTATCTTTATCCTTCGGGAACAGCGCAATGTCCGCCGCGCCGCCGATTTTAAAGCTGGTATGGCGGTTCATCGGTTCATTTTCAGTGAAGACGCAGCCGATCTGCTCGGCATACAGCTTTAAATTCTCAATTCCCTGCATAAATCAGCCTCCAAATTGTTTGCATAACCCCGCCCGACAAGCGGACGGGGAGTGGCAGTTGATAATCAGTTGTCGAGCCGACCCAGCATCGCCGCGCCGATAATGCCCGCGTCGTTGCCGAGCTGAGCCGCCTTGATTTCGGTTTGCTTTTTGGCAAACTTGGTATACACTTCTTCCGAAACATATTTTTTGACCGGCAGGATCAGGTTATCCTTTTCCTTGGAAATGCCGCCGCCGATGCAAATGAGCTCAGGCTGGAACACGTTGATAATATCGGCGATTCCGCAGGCGACATAACGGATATACTGATCGACGACCTTGGCCGCCGTTTCGTCGCCCATGCGCATACCGTCAAATGCGGTTTTGCCGTTGACCTGTGAAAGCTCGGGCGCGATTTCCCACATTTTGGAGGAGGGATCCTCTTTCATTGCGGCGATCGTTTGATTGATCAGCGCTGTTGCCGAAGCATATGCTTCCCAGCAGCCGCGCCTGCCGCAGCCGCACTGCACGCCGTTGTAGCGGATGACCATATGGCCCAGCTCGCCGCCGAAGCAGTTTGAGCCGGAGAAGATCTTATTCTTGATAATGATTCCGCCGCCGACGCCTGTTCCGAGCGTTACGGCGATGAAATCGGAAACACCCTTGCCCGCGCCTGCGAGAAATTCGCCGTATGCCGCGGCGTTGGCGTCGTTTTCAAGGTAGCACTTAATGCCTGTCAGCTCCTCGATCATGGCGCGTAAGGGCACGCTGTGAAACTCCAGATTGCAGGAATATTCAATAACTCCGTCCGCCACATTGACAGCACCCGGCGAGCCGACGCCGATCCAGTCGATCTCATCTTTTGAAACGCCCGCGTCGGCG
>JBJEQI010000184.1:0-2019 GCA_051881675.1 Acutalibacteraceae bacterium | reverse complement strand
AGATACTAAGCACCGCGAGGGCGTGAAATTCCGCATCAAGCTCCCCGAGTCGAAGAACCCGAAAGGAATCCTCGAGAACTATGTCGATAAAGAGGTTGTTCTCGGTATCCGTCCCGAGCATGTTCATGATGAGCCGAAGCTCCTCAAAGAGTTCCCCGACGGCATCGTTGACGCCAATGTTGAGGTTACTGAGCTTATGGGCGCCGAAACTTATCTGTATGTCAATGTTGAGGGTCACTACCTCAACGCTCGCGTTGCTCCGACTACCGAAGCGAAAATGGGCATGGACATCAAGGTTACTTTCGAGCCCGAGAAGATCTACCTCTTCGACAAGGAGACCGAGCAGTCGATCGCTACTATCCAGAGAAAGAAACTCGACGACTGATTTTGAGTATTCAAAAGCGCAATGCAAAATGCATTGCGCTTTTTCCTTTGTTATTGATTGGTCGAATTGTGATCAATACCGTTTTTATCCCTTGACCGCGCCCGCAATGACGCCTCCGATAATATGCTTTTGCGCCGCGAGGTAAAATACGATGATCGGGATGATCGCCAGCACCAGCATCGCCATAACGCCGCCCCAGTCGGTCGAGCCGTAGGCTCCCTGCATGGCGATCTGTATCGTGACGGGGAGCGTCTTGCCCTTGGTGCCGAGAATCAGATACGGCAGCAGATAGTCGTTCCAAATCCACATAGCGTTCAGAATGGCAACGGTGATCACCGTCGGTTTCATCACGGGCAGCACGATCATAAAAAATGTCTGAAGCGGATTGCATCCGTCGATCGTCGCCGCCTCTTCGATCTCAAGCGGAACGCCCTTGACAAAGCCGCTGATCATAAATACCGACAGCCCCGCCCCGAATCCGAGATAGACCGGCACAATGCCGAACACATTATTCAGCCCGATCTGGGAAACGGTGTAGGTCATCGTGAACATCACCATCTGGAACGGCACGATCATGCTGAAAACGATGATATAATAAATCAGACGCGTGATCTTGCTTTTGACGCGGGTAATGAACCACGCCGTCATCGACGCCGCAATAATGATCAGCAGAACCGACGCGACGGTGATGAACAGCGAGCGCAAAAACGCCATCAGTATCCCCGACTGATTGATTCCGTTGATATAGTTCGTCAGCCCCGCAAAGGTTTCGGAGGTCGGAGGGCTGAACGGGCTTGAGAGTATCTCGAATTTGGATTTAAACGAGTTCATCAGCACGATCGCGATCGGCGCTAAGAACAGTACGGCGAGAATCAGCAATATGCAAAATTTGATCACGCCGCCGACGCGGCTTTGCTTAACTGTTGACATCAACCCGTCCCTCCCCTGCTTTGGTTGTTTTCATCATTTATGCCTCGTTCTCCCGCCCGGCGGTGATTTTCAGCTGAATCAGCGCGATCGCGGCAACGATCAGAAAGAAGACCACCGCTTTCGCCTGACCGACTCCCTGCCAGCCGCTTCTGCCGTAAAATGTGCTGTAAATATCCAGCGCAAGCATCGACGTTTGATTATCGGGCGCGCCCGCCGTCAGCGCCAGATTTTGGTCAAACAGCTTGAATGAGTTGGTCAATGTTAAAAATAAACAGATCGTAACGGCGGGCATGACCATCGGCAGTGTGATGCGAAAGAGCGTCTGCGATTTTGTGGCTCCGTCGATCGACGCGGCTTCGTTAATATCGCTCGGAATGGATTGCAGACCCGCAAGATAAATGACCATCATATAGCCGATCATCTGCCAGTTCATCAGCACGACCAGGCCCCAGAATCCGTAGCTTGCGTCGAATGTTATGTCAACTCCGAACAGGCTCAAAACACCGTTAATGATCAGATTCCAGATATAGCCGAGCACGATTCCGCCGATCAGATTCGGCATAAAAAACACCGACCGGAAGAAATTGGTGCCCTTCACCGCCTTAGTCAGCAGCAGCGCGAGCGCAAAGGCAAAGACGTTGACCGTGATGACCGATACAACGGTGAATTTGACCGTAAACCACAGCGCGTGAACAAATCCTGCG
>JBJEQI010000183.1:0-2029 GCA_051881675.1 Acutalibacteraceae bacterium | reverse complement strand
TCCGCCGTCGGGATTCCGAACGGCGCACAGTTTCATCCGCTGAAATATTTTTGCGGGATTGCAAAAGAGCTTCGGCTGTTCGGATACGCCCGCGCGATCGAGATACGCGACGGCAGGGTATTGTGCGACGGCGGCAGTATCACGGCGGACAATATCGTGGTCGCGACGCATTTTCCGTTCATCAATAAATTCGGCGGCTATTTTCTCAAAATGTATCAGCAAAGGTCGTATGTGCTGGCGCTGGGCGGTATTCCCGCCGACCGCCTGCCGCAGGGAATGTATATCGACGAAGAAACGGGCGGGCTGTCTTTTCGCAGATGGGGGGATATGCTGCTGCTCGGCGGCGGCTCGGCAAGAACCGGATGCACGGGGGACGCGCTCGAGCGTTTGCGGGCGGAGGCCCTGCGGCTGTATCCCGAAGCCAAGATTGCGGCGGCGTGGGCGGCGCAGGACTGCATGACCCTCGACGGTATGCCTTATGTCGGGCAGTATTCGCGCCGCCTGCCGAATGTGTATGTCGCAACCGGCTTTAATAAGTGGGGGATGACTTCTTCCATGGCGGCGGCGATGATTCTGCGGGACGCGTTGCTGGGTAAACCGAATGAATACGCCGCCGTATTCTCGCCCGCGCGGAGTATGCTGCACCCGCAGCTGGCGAAAAACCTCGCATCAACCTTCGGCAATTTCTGCCGCATTGCGCCGCGGTGTCCGCACCTCGGGTGCGCGCTGAAATACAATAAATATGAGCATAGCTGGGACTGCCCCTGCCACGGCTCGCGGTTTGATGAGCGCGGCGGACTGCTCGACGGTCCCGCGCAGGGAGATAAGCGCGGACTGTAAAGGATTTTGCAAGGCGCGGGCGGCGGCGGGGCGTTTCGGCGAATGATCGGCGTTCGGCGAACAGGCGAAAACATAAAGTCAGCGCCTCCCGCAAAGCTGAAGAACTCCCTTTGCGTAATAAAAAATGAGTGCGAAAGATTCGTCTTTCGCACTCATTTTTATGTTTCGGTGAATTATTTACCTGAATCGGCGCTCTCCGACTCGCCCGCGCCGCCGGTCAGCGGCTTCGGGGTTTTGACGATGATCTCGATCACGCGATGTTCCTCGGTCTTGGTGACCAGCACCGAAAGCCCGTGCTTTTTGAACATATCGCCGGGGGCGGCGACCTTACCGAGATTTTCCATGACCCAGCCGCCGACGGTGTTTGCATCGGTATCGTCGTCGATCGCAAAATATTCGGCGAATTCGTCAAACGCGGTCGAACAGTCGACGCGGTAGCAGTCGTCGCCCGTTTTGCTGATGCTGAGGGTCACCATGTCGTGCTCATCCCAGATCTCGCCGACCAGCTCCTCTAAAACGTCTTCCATCGTCACGATACCCTCGGTTCCGCCGTATTCATCGGCGACAATGGCGATATGCGACTTTTCGGACTGCAATTTGCTCAGCAGATTGCCGACATTCATCGACCCGGTGATGAACAGCGGCTCGCTCATGACCTGCTCGACGGTTTTATCGCGGTGATAGACAAAATTGTAAAAATCCTTTTGGTGCAGGATGCCGATGATGTTATCCACATTTCCGTCGTAAACAGGAAGGCGGGAAAAGCCCGTTTCGGCGAACACTTTTGCAATTTCGCCGTTTTTTTCGGTTTTATCCACCGCGATTACGTCCACGCGCGGGGTGATGATATCCTCGGCGCACAGCTCGTTGAATTCGATCGCACTGCGGATCAGCTCGCCCTCGCGGCTGTCGATGCCGCCGCCCGTCTGCGCCTCGTCGACAATGGTTAAAAGCTCGTCCTCGGTCACAATATTATCCGACTTCGCCTTGAAAACGCGCGAAAGCAGCTTTTGCCACAGCGAAAACAGAAAGGTCAGCGGGGTGAGCAAAACGGCAAGCGCGCTGATATAGGGGGCAAAGCCCATGGCGAATCGCTCGGGGTTATCTTTCGCCAGTGTTTTCGGTGAAATTTCGCCGAAAATCAGCACCTCCACGGTGATCACAACGGTGGAAAGCGTCGCGCCGATAT
>JBJEQI010000182.1:0-8836 GCA_051881675.1 Acutalibacteraceae bacterium | reverse complement strand
TTCATTTTGTTTTCCTCCTTAAATAAAAATTTATCCGTTATATGAAAACGTTACCGAAAACGTTTTCATCTGCAACTAAAACATACCATTTTATTTCCGAAAAGTCAACATTTTTTTACAAAAAATATTATTTTTGTATAATTTTACAAATACACAGTCCAATTGTTGGGAATAATGCACAACGAGTCCCCACGCCGAAACAGTTGATATTCGGTGCAAACTTGTGCTATAATAACCACAAAGCGATTATTATACTGCTGCGCAGGGCATCCCGCGGCGCTGACCGCCCGCCACCCCGTGACAACCGCAGTCAAATGCGCGATGATAACCGCAAGGGCGGTTATCGCGGATTTTTGCTTTGCAAAGCTTTCAAAGCGGGATTCCGACCGCTGTATGTACGCACGCTATATAGTACGCCGAAACCGCCGCTGTGTGCATTCTCCGTGCGGTGCGCACCGCCGATGCACCTTCCCTATAAAAACTATTTATCGGAGATGAATTTTATGCCGCTGATGAACTTTGATAAAACCGTTCCCTATAAGCGAAAAAGCGGGATTGCGGGATTTTTCCAGCTGATCTTTCACAATTTCTTCGATCTTGTGATGCTGAATCTACTGTTCGTGCTGACCTCGCTGCCGCTGTTCACGGTCGGCGTGTCGCTGACCGCACTGAATAAAATGACGCTGCGCATGGTTCAGGATGAGCCGACCTCCTTTTGCAAAGAGTACTTTCATTATTTCAAAAAGTTTTTCAAAGACGGCGTGATCAGCGGACTGGTCTTCGCCGCGGCGGCGGGGCTCAGCCTTACGGCGTTCATTTTGTATTTTGACTGGGCGGGGCAGAACGCCCTGCTGTATGCGCCCGCGCTGATCGCGCTGATCTTTTTTATCCTCAGCGTCATGACCGCGCTGTTTTACTTCCCCATGCTCAGTTGCGTGGATCTTAAAAAAACACAGCTGCTGAAAAACGCGCTGCTGCTCAGCGTCGGTTATATCGGCAGATCGCTGCCCTGCCTTTCCGTCTTCGCGGTGTTTTTTGTCGCCATAATGGCGCTTTTTCCCTACAGCGTGCCGTTTATTGCGCTCGGCCCGATCTCTGTAACGTCGCTCGCCGCCTGTTACGCCTCATGGAAGCCGATTCAAACGAAAATCCTGACCGCTCCCGCGCAGGAATAACGCGGCAGAATCCGACTTCGCGGCAGATTCTGTAACTATTTGCCCGAAAACGGCACTTACCTTAAAATTATCGTTTATTTTGCCGCTCGGCGCCGAAAACGCGCCGACGGCATCATTTTCAGAACCATCCGAATGAAAAGAAGGGATCTTATGATTTTAACGATCGACATCGGAAACTCCCATATCACGCTCGGCATTTTCGACGGCGACGAGCTGAAATTCACCGCCCGTATCGCAACCAACCGCCTGAAAACCGCCGATCAGTACGCGATCGAGCTGAACAGTGTATTGCGGCTTTATAAGGCCTCTCCTGACAATATCAACGGCGCGATCATAAGCTCGGTCGTCCCCGAGCTTGGCGACACGATGAAAGACGCGGCGGCGCTGATTACCGGCACATCGCCGATCATCGTCGGCCCCGGCATCAAAACAGGGCTGGACATACGCATCGAAAATCCCTCCCAGCTCGGCGCCGATCTGGCAGTGGGCGCGGTTGCGGCTCTGAAATATTATAAAATGCCCTGCATCATCTTCGACCTCGGCACGGCGACCACCGTCAGCGTTCTCGGCAAAAACGGCGAGTTTCTCGGCGGCACCATCTCCGCAGGCGTGGGCATATCGCTCAACGCGCTCACCTCGGGAACCTCGTTGCTGCAAAAGGTCAGCCTGAAAACGCCGAAAAAGGTCATCGGCACCAATACGGTCGAATCCATGCAGGCGGGTCTGGTGCTCGGCGCGGCGGCGATGCTCGACGGTCTGACTGCGCGTATCGAGCGCGAGCTCGGCGAAAAGGCAACTCTGGTCGCCACCGGCGGTCTTGCCCCCGAAATCATCAAAAACTGCGAGCGCGAAATGATCTTTAACAACGATCTTTTGCTGCTCGGCCTGAAAATCATCTATGATAAAAACCGCAAATAAGCGGCTACAATTTCATACCGTTTGATTATAAAGAAACGCGTTTTCGGCGCGGGTCTTTATACATAAAAATTTTTAGCGCTGCATCCGTCTGCACCGATATGTGTAAATTTTGCGGAGCAGCAGCAGGAGGTAATTTTTATGAAAACAAACACTCAAACCAAAACCGTGTGGATGGCGCAAACCGCTATCTTCGCCGCGATCGTGGCTGTCATTCAGCTCATCGGCGGCGGCGTGCATTTCGGCACCGTCAGCATCAGCCTTGTGCTGATTCCCATTGTCGTGGGCGGCATGATGCTCGGCCCCGCGGCGGGCGCGATTCTCGGACTCGTGTTCGGCGTCATCACCGTGATCAACGGTCTGACTTCCGCCGATATGTTTACGGCGATTTTGCTCCAGTCGGGCGTCAAGGGAATGATCATCACCCCCCTGATCTGCTTGGGCAAAGCGACCGCGGCGGGATTTTTCCCCGCGCTGATCTATCAGCAGTTCAAAAAGCGATCTAAAAACGGCTCGAGCCTCGCGGGCGCGGTGATCGCCTCGGCGGCGGCGCCCGTTATCAACACCGGGTTGTTCATCCTCGGCGCGCTGACGCTGTCGGACGTGCTTGCGGCTAATTTTGTCGCCGAGGGAACCACGGTCATCTATTTTCTCATCATCGGATGCGCGGGAATCAACTTTATCGTTGAATTTATCGTAAATCTCGTGCTCTCACCCGCCGTTTTCGGACTGGTCAAAGCGGCGTCGAAAGGAAGACTGAACTAATATGTCCCATCTCTGTGCCGCCTGTTTTGACAACAGCTGCAAAGCCCGTCTGAAAGCACTCGGCGATACACTGTCCGTGAAAAGCGCCTACCTGATTGAGGACCCGCTCAATCTTAAATATTTCACCGGGACCGACATTGACACAGGCGTGCTGCTGATCACCCACGCGGGCGCGTATTTTCTCACCGATTTTCGGTATATCGAGTCGGCAAACCGGCACTTTGCGGGCAGTGAGGTAAAACCCGTTTTGCTGAATAATCGCGCAAAAGATATTGCCGATATTCTCGGCGGGTGCGGCTCATCGGCGCTCGGCATCGAGGCGGAATACCAGACCGTATCGCGGCTGGAGGCGCTCAAAAAGCATTGGGATAACGTAATATGCGACGGCAAACTTGATCGGACGATCAGCGAGCTTCGCAGCTCTAAATCGGACGCTGAGATCGCGCTGATCAAAAGCGCGCAAAAGCTGACCGACAGCGCCTTTACCCACATCCTCCCCTTTATCAAGCCGGGGGTAAAAGAGCGGGATATTGCGCTGGAGATCGAGTTTTTCATGCGTAAAAACGGCGCGTCGGGCGTGTCGTTCGATCTGATCACGATCACGGGCAAAAAGACCTCGCTGCCCCACGGAATACCGTCGGAGGATACGGTCAAAAACGGCGACTTTTTCACCATGGACATCGGCTGCAAATTCGGCGGCTACTGCTCGGATATGACCCGCACCGTCGCCGTCGGCTCGGCCGATGACGAGATGAGGCGGGTTTACGATACCGTGCTTCGCGCGCAAAAAGCGACGCTCGGGATGCTCAAAGCGGGCGTTTCCTGCTCCGACGCGGACAAAGCCGCGCGGGATGTGATCGCCGCCGCGGGCTACGGCAGCTGTTTCGGCCATGCAACGGGCCACAGCGTGGGGCTGTATATCCACGAATCCCCCGCGCTGTCTCCCAAAAGCACGGCTATCCTGCAAAGCGGCGAGGTGGTCACCGTCGAGCCGGGAATCTATCTGGAAAACCGATTCGGCGTGCGTATTGAGGACATGGTTGTGATACGCGACGACGGCATTGAGAATCTGACAAAAAGCGACAAAGAGCTGATTATTCTGTAACCGCTCTTTCAGCTTAAAATCAAACAAAAATACCCCGCACAGAGTTCATCTCCGTGCGGGGTATTTATGGTTTATAAGAAGTAAAAGCAACTCCGGCAATCAGTGCCCGTGCGGCACCTCCGTCAGTCGGTCTTTTTCGGTCACAAGATCGGAATACGCGAGGTAAACCAGCACCGCCCCGAGCGGAACCGCCGCAAAGATCAGCGCCCTGCCGCCGAGATGCGTGCACAAAAAAGACGACACGATTCCCCCCGCGACAAACGAGGCAAGCATCAGCAAGTGCGACAAAAACCGCCGTCGCGCCGCCCGATCGCGGTGCCTGAACCATTTCACGCAAAACGAGCAGGTCTGCCGCAGATGATTGGTGCAAAAGGTGGTCGCCATCGGCATACTCTCCGCCTGACGGAAGGTGTTGAACTGCATTGCCGCGATAAAATTCACCGACACCTGAAACACCTGAACGGGAACGCTGTCGGGCAGAAAGGCAAGCACCGCCACCACCGCTATCTCAAAAGCGACCAGCACCGTGTCCCACCGAAAAAAGCTCATCCGCTTGATCGGCGCGGGCATAATCTCGGAAATCACGGTCCCCGCGGCGTATGCCGAGATCGGTATCAGAAAGTAAAGCGCGCCGCGAAAATCCGCCGTGCCGACGCGCATGGCAAGCAAAACGAAATTCGCCGTCTGCGCATTGCAGAAAACGCCGCCTTTAAGCGTGTATGTATAGGCGCCGAGAAAGCCTCCCGCCACCGTCAGAACGGCGAACACCCACAGCCGCTCACAGCCGAGCCAGCGCGGTTTCTCCTCGGATTTTTTCACGGTATTCACAGCAAGATCCCCTTTGAGCCAAGCTTTAGTAATTGCAAATAATTTTATCACGTTCCCCCGCCTTTGTCAAGCCGCGGCAGGGCGGCTCTTCGGCGGCAAAACAGCGCACCGCCCGCGCGAGCAAGCCGACGTTTCAGGCTCGTCCCGCTAAAATATGACAAAAGCCGCTCGGGATATTGTTAAATATTTGACTAAACTGATGAATCTATCCCAAAAAACGGTATTTTCAGCAAATTATACTTGAAAAATCGGCAATAATATTATAAAATAAGCATATACATTTCTGTTATATTATTTTCTCGAAAGGAAGTTAAACCACCATGGCAGATCTCAATAAAAAAACCGTTGACGATATTAACGCCGCAGGCAAGCGCGTTCTTGTGCGCTGCGATTTCAACGTACCGCTGAAAAACGGCGTTATCACCGACGAAAATCGCATTATCGCCGCTCTCCCCACCATCAAAAAGCTCATCGGCGACGGCGCAAAGGTTATCCTTTGCTCGCATCTCGGCAAGCCGAAGGGCGAGCCGAAGCCCGAACTGTCCCTCGCTCCTGTTGCGAAAAGACTTTCCGAGCTGCTCGATCAGCCCGTTGTTTTCGCGGCGGACGATAACGTTGTCGGCGAAAACGCGAAAAAGGCGGTCGCCGAAATGAAGGACGGCGATGTTGTTCTTCTCCAGAACACCCGCTACCGCGCTGAGGAAACCAAAAACGGCGAAGAATTTTCAAAAGAGCTCGGCTCGCTTGCCGATATCTTTGTCAATGACGCGTTCGGCACCGCTCACAGAGCGCACTGCTCGACCGTCGGCGTTGTCAGCTATGTTGACGAGGCTGTTTCGGGCTACCTGATCGAAAAAGAGATTCAGTATCTCGGCAACGCGGTCAACACTCCGAAAAGACCGTTCGTCACCATTCTCGGCGGCGCCAAGGTTGCCGACAAGCTCAGCGTTATCGAAAATCTGCTGAACAAGGCCGACACGCTGATCATCGGCGGCGGCATGGCGTATACTTTCCTGAAAGCCAAGGGCGGCTCGATCGGCACCTCGCTCGTTGACGACGAGAAGCTCGAATATTGCACCAATATGCTCAAAAAGGCGGAGGAAAAGGGCGTGAAGATCCTGCTGCCCGTCGATACCATGGTAACCTCCGAGTTCCCGAACCCGATCGACGCCGAGATCACGGTCGAAGCGGTCGATTCGATGGCAATTCCCGCCGACAAGATGGGTCTTGACATCGGACCGAAGACCCGCGAGCTGTTTGCCGACGCGGTTAAATCGGCAAAGACCGTTGTTTGGAACGGACCGATGGGCGTGTTTGAGAACCCGACCCTCGCCGCAGGCACCATCGCGGTTGCCAAAGCGCTCGCCGAAACAGACGCTACCACCATCATCGGCGGCGGCGACTCGGCGGCGGCTGTCAACAACCTCGGTTTCGGCGACAAGATGAGCCACATCTCGACCGGCGGCGGCGCCTCTCTCGAGTTCCTCGAGGGCAAGGAGCTCCCCGGCATCGTGGCAATGAACGATAAATAATCAAACAAATCACCCGATCAGCGTAGGTATGTTTTGCCATATTTACGCTGTTCGGCTGTTTGACGGACATATTTAAATATATCAAGCGGCACCGCCGCCCTCTGAAAGGAATCTGAAACTATGAATAAATCACTTCGCCCCGCCGTTATCGCGGGAAACTGGAAAATGAACAATACCCCCGCCGCAACCACCGCTTTGATCAACGAAATGAAGCCGCTGGTGAAAGACGCCGACTGCGACGTTGTCCTCTGCGTGCCTTATGTTGACATCGCCGCCGCCGTTGAAGCCGCCAAGGGCTCCAACATCAAGATCGGCGCGGAAAACGTCCATTTTGAAAAATCGGGCGCTTTCACCGGCGAGATTTCTGCCGAAATGCTGACCGCTTGCGGATGCGAGTATGTCATCGTCGGCCACTCCGAGAGAAGAACCTACTTCGGTGAAACCGACGTTACCGTGAATAAGCGCGCAAAAGCCGCTCTTGCCGCGGGACTGAAGACGATCATCTGCGTCGGCGAATATCTCGAGCAGCGCGAGCAGGGAATCACCGCCGAGCTGGTCGCCATGCAGACCAAGATCGCGCTCCTCGGCGTTACGCCCGAGCAGCTGGAGAACGTCATCATCGCTTATGAGCCCGTTTGGGCAATCGGCACCGGCAAGACCGCTACCGCCGAGCAGGCAAACGAGGTCAATGCCGTCATCCGCCGTGCGATCGCCGATCTCTACGGCGAGGAAAAGGCAAACGGCGTGACCGTTCAGTACGGCGGGTCGATGAACGCCAAAAACGCCGACGAGCTGCTGGCGCAGCCCGATGTCGACGGCGGTCTGATCGGCGGCGCTTCGCTCAAGGCGGCTGACTTTGCCGTTATCGTCAACGCCGCAAGCAAATAAGATACCGCATCCGTTTCAGAAAGGAAGCTTTATTTCAATGAAAAAACCGGTCACCCTAATCATTATGGACGGCTTCGGCATGAACCCCGAAACGGAGGGGAACGCCATCGCCGCCGCTCATAAACCCAATCTGGACAAATATTTTGCCGAATGTCCGAACACGCAGATCGGCGCTTCGGGAATGGACGTCGGTCTGCCCGACGGGCAGATGGGCAACTCCGAGGTCGGTCACACCAACATCGGCGCGGGCAGAATCGTTTATCAGGAGCTTACCCGCATCACCAAGTCGATCGACGACGGCGAGTTTTTCACAACTCCCGCTCTCGTCGAGGCTATGAACAACTGCAAGGCGAACGGCAGCGCTCTTCATCTGATGGGGCTTTTGTCCGACGGCGGCGTTCATTCGCATATCACGCATCTGTTCGCCCTGCTGAAAATGGCGAAGGACAGCGGCGTTGAAAAGGTCTATGTTCACTGCCTGCTCGACGGCAGAGATGTTTCCCCCACCTCGGGCGTCGGATTCATTCAGGCGCTGGAGGAGGAGTGCAAAAAGCTCGGCTGCGGCAAGATCGCAACCGTTGCGGGAAGATACTATGGCATGGACCGCGACACCCAGTGGGACAGAGTTCAGCTTGCCTATAACGCGATCGTCAACGCCGAGGGCAAAGCGGAGCCTTCCGCCGTCGCTTATGTGAACACATCGTATAATACGGTGGACGGCGACGGGAAAAACCTCACCGACGAGTTTGTTATCCCCGCCGTTATCGGCGATTACAGCGGCGTTTCTGCCGGCGACAGCTTTGTTTTCTTCAACTTCCGCCCCGACAGAGCGCGTGAGATCACCCGCACACTGGTCGACGAAGCGTTCGACGGATTCGAGCGCAAAAAAGGCGTTTTGCCGCTCTATTTTGTCTGCATGACCGAATACGACGCGACCATGCCGAATGTTCATGTAGCATTCGGCCCCAAAGAGCTGAAGATGACCATGGGCGAAACGCTCAGCCGTCACGGCAAGACCCAGCTGCGTATCGCCGAAACCACCAAATATGCGCACGTCACCTTCTTCTACAACGGCGGCGAAGAGGTCAAGTTTGAGGGCGAGGATCGGGTCCTGATCCCCACTCCCGATGTGGCGACCTTTGATCTGATGCCCGAAATGAGCGCCTATAAGGTCTGCGACGCCGTTTGTGAGAATATCGAAAGCGGCAAATATGACGTGATCATCCTCAATTTTGCCAACTGCGACATGGTCGGTCACACCGGCATCTTCGACGCGGCGAAAAAGGCGGTCGAGGTGGTAGACGAATGTGTGGGCAAGGTCGTGGATTCCACATTGAAAATGGGCGGCGTGGCTATGATCACTGCCGACCACGGCAACGCGGACAAGATGAGCGAGGGCGGCAAGCCTTTCACCGCTCATACCACCTATCCCGTTCCGTTTATCGTCGTCGGGCGCGACTGCACCCTCCGCGAGGGCGGCAGGCTGTGCGACATTTCGCCGACGATGCTGGATGTGCTCGGTATCGAGCAGCCGTCTGAGATGGACGGTAAAACGCTGATCGTTCATTAATCATCGGCGAAAATCCCTAAACCGTAAATAATCAGCCGATCGGGGCGGGCGGAGATTC
>JBJEQI010000181.1:0-8841 GCA_051881675.1 Acutalibacteraceae bacterium | reverse complement strand
ATCGGCAGGCTGAAAAAGGAGATCGAAAAGACGATCAACGCCTGACCGTTCGCCGCAATACCACCCGCCGTTCCCGATAGGATGCCGCCCGACAGCCGCCTCTCAGCCCTTATACCGCTCGATCTCGGCGATGATCTTCGCCACGGTCGTTTCGATCACGCAGTCGTCGCAGTCCACGGTGATGTCCGCGTATTTTTCATAAAGCGGCGCGCGTTTTTGATACATATCGAGCAGCGTTTCGCCGTCTTCGAGCAAAATGCCGCGGGTAGCGGGATTGCTGATGCGCTTCTCCATCGACGGATACGATATACGCAGATAGATCAGCACGCCGTCTTTCTTCAAACGGCGCATGGCGGCGTCGGAATAGACCGCACTGCCGCCCGTGGCGATCACGCAGTTTTGCGTATAGAGCGAGGTGATCGCCGTTTCCTCGGCGCGGGCAAAATAGTCCGCGCCCTTTTCAGCTATGATCTGATACAGCTTCATGCCCTCGTTCTGCTGGATCAGAAGATCGGTGTCGAGAAAGGACATACACAGCATTTTCGCCGCCAATATCCCGCAAGTGCTTTTGCCGCAACCGGGCATACCGATAAGAGTAATATTCATGGTTGGTATCCGTTCCTTTACATTACAAAAACTGATTTACTAATTGTACCACATACCGGCAAGAATATATACATCAATTTTTTACAAAATAATTTTAACAAAATATAGACTTTTTTGCTAATTTGGTGTATAATCAACAATAGTTATATTTTTCGTTGGAGGAAATTCAAATGTCAAGAGTTAAAAAGATCGCCGCGGCGGTGATTGCCGTCTGTCTGTGCCTTTCCTGCATGGCGGCGCTGTCGTCCTGCCGTACTAAGGACGAAACCGTCATCACCTTTCACAACGGGGATAAAACCTATGAAATGAAAGCGGGCGTTTACCTGTGCAATCTGGTCGCCGCATACAGTGATTTCCGCAATGAGTTCGGCGAGCAGGCCGAGCAGGCGAGCATGACCACTGCCGCCGGTTTCAAATATGAAGATCAGACGCTGGAAAACAAGAATTATACCGACTGGATCAGCGAGCGCTGCCAAAAGCTTGCCGCGCTGTTTGCTTTTGTCGAAACCGAGTGCGAGCGTCTGGGCATCAAGCTGACCGATGAGGAAAACAGCTATGTCGATCAGTATGCCTCCGCCTATTGGGCAACAGGCAGCAGCACCGTTTATGAACTCAACGGCGTCAGCTACGAGTCCTACCGCAAATATTTCGCGAACCAGCAGTTCAAGCTGCAAAAGCTGTTTGACTACTACTACGGCGTGCATACCGACGAGGAAAAAGCGAAAAACAGCGAGCTTGGATCGCTCCGCCCCTCGGATGACGAGATCGGCAAGTTTCTCAGCGAGAACTATGTCATCGCCGACGTGCTCCAGACCCAGTTCACCTCGACCGATTCTTCCACCAATCAGTCGGTCACGCTGACCGACGAGCAGAAGAAGGACGCGAAGGCAAAGCTCCAGAAAATGGCGGACAGATTTAACGCAGGCACCGCCTTTTCCGTGCTCTATAACGAGGTTCACAACACCACCGAGGTGCCGAACAGCCAGTATGAGATGAAAGATAAATACGCCGAGGTATTCAGTTCGGATAAAACGAACTCCGCCAGCACCTATTTTGCGGATATTCAAAAGCAGCCGCTCGGCAAGGCGGTCGTGCTGGAGTTCAACGACAGCTATATGATGGTCGTCAAGCAGGACATCACTAAAGACAAATTCTATTTTGACAATTACAGCGAAACGATCGTGAACACGATGGAATACAAGGATTTCTACGACAAGAAGCTTGAGGACGCGCAGGGCATGAAGACCGAGCGCAACGAAAGCGCGATCCGTTTCTATCATCCCGGCAGAGTCAAGATGCCGAGCGCGTCATAACGCGGCGGAGAGCGAAAAATGACGGATGATTTCAAGCTCGGAAGATACCGCCATTACAAGGGCAATGAGTATCTGGCGCTGTGCACCGCGCGGCACAGCGAAACGCTCGAAGAGTGCGTTGTTTACAAAGCGCTCTACGGCGACGGCGGCGTTTGGGTGCGTCCGCTGGATATGTTCTGCGAGAATGTGGACACCGCAGACGGAACGGTCCCGCGTTTTCGCTATTTAGGGAAATAATTGCAGCCAAAAAGCTGTATCTCACTTGAGATACAGCTTTTTTATTTTGCCTTTTTATCGGTACGTCGGGCGGGTGAATACGGCGGCGTATTTTGTCAATGCCGACTGCCGTCGCAGTACCGTTTTCGCGCCTCATTCGCCGAAGAATCCTTTTCTCTGCCCCGCGGCGCCGATTTCCCGCTTGGCTCGCCCGTCACCCGATGTTATGTACGACGGAACCTCACCCGCAACCGGCACGGTGGGTGCGAGGCGGAGATTCTTTTACACATAAAAAGTATCCCCGCTGATGATCAGCGGGGATAACAGCAAGATTCAATAGCGAAGCTTCAATTACTTCAGCTCAACCTTTGCGCCGGCCTCTTCAAGCTTAGCCTTAAGAGCCTCAGCATCATCCTTAGAGATGCCCTCTTTGATAGCCTTGGGAGCGCCGTCAACAAGAGCCTTCGCCTCAGCAAGTCCGAGGCCGGTAGCCTCACGGACAGCCTTGATAACCGGGATCTTAGAAGCACCTGCATCGGTCAGAACAACGTCAAACTCCGTCTTCTCCTCAGCAGCGCCTGCGCCTGCGTCAGCCGCACCTGCAACTACGACCGGAGCCGCAGCCGATACGCCGAATTCTTCTTCCAGTGCCGATACGAGATCAGCCAGCTCTAAAACCGAGAGAGCCTTAACTTCATCAATGATAGCAGTGATTTTCTCTGAAGCCATTTTAAATTACCTCCGAATTTAATAAAATAATCTTAGAAATTCCTGCGGCAATCATGCCGCGCGCGGCGATTTCGCCGCAAAGTCCCGCGAAAATCCGCGGTTTTCGCTGTGATAAACAGCGGTTAAGCCGACTGCTCTTCCTCCGCCTTTTCCTTGATCGCGTTGATCGCGTAAACAAGGTTTGCGATAGGAGCGTTCAGGCTGCCGAGCATCTTCGCGATAAGACCCTCTCTCGAAGGAAGCTTCGCGATGGATTTAACCTTATCGACCGAGATTACCTCACCGTCCATAAAGCCCGACTTGATCTCGAAGAATCCGTTCTTCGACTCGGCAAACTCGTTTAAGATCTTCGCCGCAACGATATAATCCTCATTGCTGAGCGCGATAGCGGTAGTACCCTCGAGAACCGACTTCATGTCGTCGAGACCGGCCGCCTCAGCCGCGCGGGAAAGCATGGAATTCTTAACGACAAAGTAGTCAAGACCCGCCTCGCGCATCTTTTTACGAAGAAGCGTATCATCGGCAACCGAGATACCCTTGTAGTCAACGACTACGCCGGCAACAGCGGTTTTCAGCTTTTCGGTAAGATCGGCAACGATCTGCTTTTTCTGCTCCAATACTGCATTGCTGGGCATACAATTCACCTCCGTTAAAATAATGAGCGGAATACCGCTCACTGTTCCGGACAAATAAAAATCCCCTTGCCCGAAGACAAAGAGAAAATACACAAAATATACTCGCCGCAAAGCGCGAACGAAGCTCATGTGTACCTTACCTCGGCAGGCGGCAAAAAAGCCATTATGCACTGGGCACCTGCTGTCTTTAGTCAGGACAGCAATGGTATGATACCACAAACCGCGCGGTTTGTCAACATTTTTTTGAATATTTCTTCCAAACTGCCGCCGAAAACTGTAAAAATCGCAGAAAAAACGCCGTTCTTGTCATATAACCTTGACTTTAATTTTCAAAAACTATATAATTTAATATAATATGTATCCAAATGCGGCGGTTTTGCCGTCCGCAGCAGCTGTTAAGAAAGGGTCCCTTTTGGGGGAAAGGTGTTTGAAATGAAAGACAGATATGAAAGTCCGCTTTGCTCGCGTTATGCGTCGAAGGAGATGCAGTATATTTTCTCGCCCGATATGAAATTCACCACCTGGCGCCGGCTCTGGATTGCGCTGGCAAAGGCGGAGCAGGCGATGGGGCTGGATATTACCGACGCCCAGATCGCCGAACTGGAAGCCAATAAAGATAACGTCGACTACGAAAAGGCGGCGGAATATGAGCGGCTTTGCCGCCATGACGTGATGTCGCACATTAAGGCATACGGCGATCAATGCCCGAGCGCCAAGGGCATCATTCACCTCGGCGCAACCTCCTGCTATGTCGGCGACAACACCGATATTATCATCATGAAGCAGGCGCTGCTGCTGATTCGCAAAAAGCTGATCCACGCGATCAAGCTGCTGTCCGATTTCGCGGTGAAATATAAATCAACCCCCACCCTGGCATTCACCCATTTTCAGCCCGCTCAGCCCACCACCGTGGGCAAGCGCGCCACCCTGTGGATCAACGATCTGACCCTCGACCTCGACGAGCTTGACTTCGTCATCAGCTCGCTGAAAATGCTCGGTTCCAAAGGCACCACGGGAACGCAGGCGAGCTTTAAAGAGCTGTTCGACGGCGATTACGACAAGATTCTCGCCGTGGACAAATTCGTTGCAAAGGAAATGGGCTTTGAAGCCACCTTTGCCGTATCGGGTCAGACCTATTCGCGAAAGATCGACTCGCGCGTTTTGAACGTGCTGTCCTCGATCGCGCAGTCGGCGCATAAATTCAGCAACGATATTCGCCTGCTCCAGCATCTCAAAGAGGTGGAGGAGCCGTTTGAAAAAGGGCAAATCGGCTCGTCGGCAATGGCATATAAGCGCAACCCGATGAGAAGCGAGCGCATCGCCTCGCTGGCAAACTATGTCATCTGCGACGCGCTCAATCCCGCAATCACCGCGTCGACCCAGTGGTTTGAGCGCACGCTCGACGACTCGGCAAACAAGCGCATCTCCGTCCCCGAGGGATTCTTGGCGGTAGACGCTATTCTGAGCCTGATCATCAACATTTCCGACGGACTGGTCGTTTATGAAAAGGTCATCGAAAAGCGCCTGATGGCGGAGCTTCCGTTTATGGCGACCGAGAATATCCTCATGGACGCGGTCAAGCTCGGCGGCGACCGCCAGGAGCTGCATGAGCGCATCCGCGTGCACTCGATGGAGGCGGCAAAGCGCGTCAAGGCGGACGGGCTGGACAACGATCTGCTTTCCCGCATTGCCGCGGACGATAAGTTCGGCATGAGCATAGAGCAGCTCAATTCGATCATGGATCCGAAAAACTTTGTCGGCATGGCGCCGCAGCAGGTCGATCTGTTTATGGATACGGTCGTGCGCCCGATTCTCGAGAGCAATGAGGTCGACGGCGAAATGCCCGAGATCAACGTATAAAAGCAAGTTGTATCACGTATCACCGAAAGGAATAAATATAAATGGCTTTATCTCAGGTTCATGACGGTCAGACCGTTATCGTGCTCGACTTCGGCGGGCAGTATAATCAGCTGATCGCGCGGCGCGTGCGCGAGTGCAATGTTTACTGCGAGGTGCTTCCCTGCACCACCCCGATCGAGGAAATCCGCAAAAAGAATCCCGTGGGCATTATCTTCACAGGCGGCCCTGCCGACGTTTTTGAGGACGACAGCCCCAAGGCCGACCCCGCCGTGTTCCGGCTGGGTATTCCCGTTCTCGGAATATGCTACGGTCTTCAGTTTATGAGCGTTTCCTTCGGCGGCGAGGTCTATACCCCGAACAAGCGCGAATACGGCAAAACTGAGATCGAATATGATCTATCCTCGCGCCTTTTCAGCGGCGTAGATCAGCGGGCGATCTGCTGGATGAGCCATACCAATCAGGTCCGATCGCTCCCCGACGGTTTCACCGCCGTCGCCCATACTAAGGACTGCCCCGTTGCCGCCATGCAGAATACACAGCTCAATATGTACGGCGTGCAGTTCCATCCCGAGGTCATGCATACCGAAAACGGCAGCAAGATGCTGCGCAATTTCCTGTATGACATCTGCGGCTGCAAGGGCGACTGGACTATGGAAAACTACGCCAAATCGCAGATCGATTTCATCCGCAAAAAGGTCGGCGACGGCAAGGTCCTGCTCGCGCTATCGGGCGGCGTCGATTCATCCGTCGCGGCGGCGTTGCTGTCCAAGGCGGTCGGCAGCCAGCTCACCTGCATATTCGTGGATACGGGCATGATGCGTAAAAACGAAGGCAACGAGGTCGAGCAGGCGTTTGCTGACAGCGGCATGAATTTTGTTCGAGTCAACGCCGAGGAGGACTATCTGACCAAGCTCAAAGGCGTGACCGAGCCGGAAGCCAAGCGCAAGATCATCGGCGAGGAGTTTATCCGCGTGTTCGAGCGCGAGGCGAAGAAGATCGGCAAGGTCGATTTTCTCGTTCAGGGAACGATTTATCCCGATGTCATCGAGTCGGGGTTGGGCAATTCCGCCGTTATCAAAAGTCATCACAATGTCGGCGGCCTGCCCGATTGCGTGGATTTCAAGGAGATCATCGAGCCGCTGAGATTGCTGTTTAAGGACGAGGTGCGCGCGCTCGGCCGCGAGCTGGGGCTTGCCGAATATCTGGTCAGCCGCCAGCCATTCCCGGGTCCCGGTCTTGCCATCCGCATTATCGGCGAGATCACCAAGGCGAAGCTCGATATTCTGCGTGAGGCGGACGCCGTCGTGCGCGAGGAGATTGCGGCTTGCCCGATCGAGGCGAATCAGTATTTCGCCGTGCTGACCAATGTGCAGTCGGTCGGCGTTATGGGCGACGCCCGCACCTATGATTATATGGTCGCCGTCCGTGCGGTTTCCACCACCGACTTTATGACCGCCGATTATTGCAAAATCCCGTATGAAACGCTGGATCGCATATCCAACCGCCTTGTCAACGAGGTCAAGCATATCAACCGCGTCGTCTACGATATTACCTCCAAGCCCCCCGCAACCATCGAGTGGGAATAAAATAAATATTGCCCGAAAGCCTTGAAATCACAGGGTTTTCGGGCGTTTTTGTTTTGTTATCGTACCACATTCGTACCATTATTCGCTATCACTCTGCTATCATAGCACATATTCCGTAAGTATTTCCGCTATCTCACTTTGCTTGTTTGGGTACAAATGCGAATAAGTGTTAAGCGTTGTTTTTATATCTTCGTGTCCTAACCGCTCACTTATAGAAAGCGGAGAAACGCCTAACTCAATTAAATGGCTTGCGTGGCTGTGGCGCAGTTCGTGTACTTTAATTTTGCGCACGCCGGAGATTTCGCAATACTTGCGCATATCTCTATGTAGTGATGTTTTACTTGATATGAATAATCTGTTTGCAGGGTTGTATTTATACAAATGCCCTGCATATTCTTTTATCATTTCCATTAGCGGAATAGGCAACGCAACAATGCGTTTACTCTTTTCCGTTTTGGTTTTCTTTGTTGTTTGCTCACCGTCAATAACGGCAAGACTTTTGTTAATTGATACGGTGCATTTATCAAAGTCAAAATCATTCAGCGTAAGGGCAAGCAATTCCCCCATACGCATACCGCTGTAAAAGAATAAATTAAATATTGTATAGGCGTTTATATCGTCCTTTGCGGCTTGGATAAACTTTTGAAATTCGTCATAAGTCCAAAAGTCAAATTTTTCAGCGTTCTGTTTACCCATACTGCCGCACATTTGGGCGGGATTTCTTGATAATCCGTAATAGCGAATAGCAAAGTTAAAGATCGTTGATAACTGATTGTGTATCTGCCGTAGGTATGTTTGCGAATACGGCTTGTTTGTCTTTGGGTTGCGGTAGTTCATAAGCTCCGTTTGCCAATTCATAACGGTAGCGGTGTCTATCTTGCTTAACGGCATTTTAGCAAAGTAAGGTAATATTTTTGTCCGTATCATATGCCCTTTGGTTGCTAAAGTGGTTTGTTCTATTCGAGCGTTTCTATTCTCTACATACGCCTTTACAAGATTTTCAAAACTAATATCAATATCCGTCCTCTTACTATTCAAAAAGTCGGCTTCTGCTTCTTTTGCTTCTCTTTGGGTCTTAAATCCCTCTTGCTTTTTCCGTTTCCGCTCACCCGTCCAATCGGTATATCTAACTGAAAAATACCATAGTTGTTTTCCGTTTTTAGCGGTGTATTTCTGTACTGCCATAGTGTACCAATTCCTTTAATTTATATGTAGTAATTTTACTATTTTGCGTGGCGTTTGCACACTTCAAATTCTTTGTCAACAGTACCACCGCTCCCGAAAAAACTTTATTGGCACTTTGCCGCAAATGGTGATGTAACCTTGCTTTTTCAGTTCTTCGTTTAACTTTTTAATTTCTCTATATGCCGTTGATCTTGAAACATTGAGTATGTTTATAATATCGTCAACGGTGTAAAATAATTCTTCGTTATTGGGTCTATTAGTCATTTTTGCTCCTTTGGGTCATTCTCCTGCTAACAACAAGGATTTGAGCCGTAAACGGCTGTGAAAAGCCAAAATGACGGTGTATTTTGTTTATAAAACAGTTGTTTTATCCTCTGTATTGAGAAAACGCATTTTTCCGCATTTTCACTAAATGCCGTTGCATACCGTGTATTTCCTCATTCGGTACAAGTTGCGGAAATATCTTTGAATAATAATTTTCAAAATCACCAGAGGAAGAATAAAAACTATCGGATAGCTGTACACCCTCTTTTGCCTTGCGCAGTTCCCATTTATGCGCCTTTAGGTAACGATATAATGCGTTCAAGTCATTAGGCGTATCGCAATAATACCTTGCCGCTCGTATCCCTTTGTTTAGGTATGTAAACTGTACTCTATATCCCTCTCCGTCATAAGCGGACACAATGTCAAAGATTTTCTTAAAACGCTTGT
>JBJEQI010000180.1:0-2040 GCA_051881675.1 Acutalibacteraceae bacterium | reverse complement strand
TCTGACTGCGGCTTATCTCAGCGGAAATATCCTCCTGCACCTTGCACAGCTCGGTAAACCATTTCCCCTTTTCCTCGCGGGAAACGGGATCGTCCATCCCCTCGGCGGGGGTGCCGCGCCGAGGCGAGAAAATAAAAGTATAAAGCGCCTGATAGCGCACCTGCCTAATCAGCGAAATCGTTTCGCACAGCTCCTCGTAACTCTCGCCGGGGAATCCGACGATAATATCCGAGGTGAACTGCACATCGGGCATCAGCCGCCGCGCTTTTTCCACCAGCGAAAGATAATGCGCGCGGTCATAACGGCGGTTCATCGCGCGAAGCACGCGGTCGCTCCCCGACTGCACGGGAAGATGAATGTGCCGCTCGATGTGCTCGCTCTCGCTCATGACCTGCAGCAGTTCATCGGTGCAGTCTTTCGGATGAGAGGTCATAAACCGAATGACATAATCGCCCTCGTGCTTGTCCAGCCGCCGAAGCAGCTCGGCAAAGCGGATTCCGCCGTCGTAGGAATTTACATTCTGCCCGAGCAGCGTAATATCTTTCACGCCGCTGCGAAGCATACTCACAAAGTCCTCCTCGATGTCCTCGGGGCGGCGCGAGCGCTCCCTGCCGCGGACATACGGCACGACGCAGTAGGTGCAGAAATTATTGCACCCGTACATCACGGGCAACCACCCGCGCACGCCGCCGTCGGAAACCTGCGGGATTCCCTCGGCGATCACGCCGTCGATATCGGGGGTGGAAAACACTCTTTTCTGCTTGGTCATCACATCGTAAAGCAGCTCAGGAAAACGATGAATCTCGTGCGTTCCGAAAACCAGATTCACATGGGGAAAACTGCGGCGGATGCGCTCGGATACGTGACGCTGCTGCATCATGCAGCCGCAAAGGGCGATGATCATGCCGCGCTTTTGCTCCTTGATCGGCTTGAGCGCGCCGACATTGCCGAAAACGCGGTCTTCGGCGTGCTCGCGCACCGCGCAGGTGTTGAACAAAACCAAGTCCGCCTCCTGCTCATCCTCGGTGAACGCATAGCCCATTTCCCTCAGCATACCTTTAATCCGCTGCGAATCGGCAACATTCTGCTGGCAGCCGAAGGTGCGCACCAGCGCCTTGGGGCAATCGCCTTGCCCCGCCGCGATGCTTTTCACTTTCTTTTCATATTCGCGCTGCTTTGCCATTTCCTCCTCGGGGACAAACAGCGCCGATTTTTCCTTCATCTGACACAAAACTCCTTAAACGGTTATAACTACTATCGGGCGCGCTATTCGTCCAGCTTCAGCACAGCCATAAACGCCTCCTGCGGCACCTCGACCGAACCGAGCTTGCGCATACGCTTTTTGCCCTCTTTCTGCTTTTCGAGCAGCTTCTTCTTTCGGGTGATGTCGCCGCCGTAGCACTTCGCCAAAACGTCCTTGCGGACCGCTTTGACGGTTTCGCGCGCGATCACCTTGCCGCCGACCGCCACCTGAACGGGAACCTCAAAAAGCTGGCGCGGAATATGCTCCTTCAGCTTTTCGGCGATGCGGCGCGCTCTCGGATAAGCGTTGTCCGCGTGAACGATGAACGACAGCGCGTCGACAACGTCGCCGTTGAGCAGAACATCCAGCTTGACCAGATTCGATTTCTCATACCTCAGCGGCTCATAATCATAGGAAGCATAGCCGCGGGTGCGGCTTTTCAGCGCGTCAAAGAAGTCGTAAACGATCTCATTGAGCGGCATATTGTAATGAATATCCACGCGGTCGGTGGTCACATACTGCATATCGCCGAACACGCCGCGGCGCTCCTGACAAAGGTCCATAATCGTGCCGACAAACTCATTCGGGCTGTAAATATGCACGCTGCAAATCGGCTCCTCGGCGGAAACGATCTGCGCGGGGTCGGGATAGTTGGTCGGGTTGTCGATGACCAGCGTTTCCCCTCCCGACATATTCAAGCGATATTCCACGCTCGGCGCGGTGGTAATGATCTCGATATTGAACTCGCGCTCAATGCGCTCCTGAATGATCTCCATGTGCAGCAGCCCCAAAAAGCC
>JBJEQI010000179.1:0-8874 GCA_051881675.1 Acutalibacteraceae bacterium | reverse complement strand
AGATGAAATAATTGCTTTGAAAAAGCATTCCTATACTCGTAAACGCAATTAAAAACAGAAGACAAATAAGAAAATATATTGTATTGGGTAAAATAGTTTGTTTTGTCTTTTGATAAGACAAAACGCCAAAAACTATAAAGAATAATGGGAAGAGAAAATATCCGTAAAAAGCGGTGAAAATTACATTTTCTACATTAAATAGCAGAACATCCAGTATAAATAAGCCAGCATAACTGCAAATACTTGCAATAAGTAATCTCCAGCAAACTATTACCGTCGAGAGCGAGCCGGGGCGCGGCAGCTGCTTTACCGTCACGTTTACGGCGAAGATCGCCCCTGCGGGCAGCGCTCCGCGCAAGGAGAAACCCGCCGATGAAACCGATCGGTCGGTCAGCGTGCTGTTTGCGGAGGATAATGAACTGAATGCCGAGATACTCGGAGAGATTCTCGAGGAAAACGGATATACCGCCGCCCGCGCGGCGGACGGTGAAGAGGCCGTCGCCATGTTCGAGCGCTCGGCGGTCGGCGAGTATGATGTGATTTTGATGGATGTGCAGATGCCGAAAAAAGACGGCTGTGCCGCGGCTGCGGCGATTCGTCTGTTGCCGCGGGAGGACGCGAAGACCATCCCGATCATTGCCTGCACGGCGAATGCGTTTCAGGAGGACATCGA
Organism: Acutalibacteraceae bacterium; assembly: GCA_051881675.1. Lineage (GTDB taxonomy): Bacteria > Bacillota > Clostridia > Oscillospirales > Acutalibacteraceae > CAKRRH01. The sequence continues at coordinate 8,201 of JBJEQI010000179.1, read as the reverse complement.
AAAGGCGTATGCCGCGGGCATGAACGGCTATCTGTCCAAACCGATCGACATCGAGGCGATGATCGAGGCGATTTCCCGCGCGGTGCAGGATTCGCAAAACGGCTGATCGTGCGGCGGACTCAGATTTTCGCAAAAGATTGAAAAAAGGGATTGAAAATCGGTTTACCGTGTGCTATAATAGTCGCAAGGCAATGTGACAGCACACGGTAAAGGGTGCCGCGCGGCGCTGAATATCGGCAGATGTAGTTCAGTGGCAGAACGTCAGCTTCCCAAGCTGAATATGCGGGTTCGATTCCCGTCATCTGCTCCAAAGAAGCTTTCGACAGATGAATTTCTGTCGGAAGCATACTTGTGTAATCATGAAAGCCGCAGTGGCTGCGGCAGAAAGCTGTTTTTGAAATGTCGGAACTTAAAATGCAGGATATAAAACGTAAAAAGATCGACTGCCATACGCACATTGTCAGCCGAAAGATTCGGGATGAGTATTTTTCCCGCACCGACGGATATGCGCTGGTTATGCAGTTCCCGAGCCGCATTTTTGAGAATCCCGAGTGCCTCGACACGGTCGCGGAGGATGATCGGCTGTTCCTCAATGCCTGCGTCGATCTGCGCGCGCCGATCCCCGATCAGCTGCAAACGATCGCCCGCGATCTTGAGCGGTGCAAGACGGTCGGGCTGAAAATATACCTCAGCTATCAGCGCGCAAAGGCGAGTGACAAAGAGCTCTACCCGATCTATGAGTTTGCCGCCGAAAATCAGCTGTCGGTCACTTTTCACACGGGGCTCTGCTCGCTGGTTTTGCCGTCTGACAACGATATTGAGGGCTCTGCGGCGAAATATGTTGCCCGCGCCGCCGAGGATTTCCCCGATGTAAATTTCATTGTCGCACATATGGATGACCCGCGGTTTGACGAGTGTATTCGGATCGTCAGCGAGCATGAAAATATGTTTACCGACTTTTCGGGCGCATATGAAACAGGCACGAAAGAGGGCGGCGACGTCGACGGCGCGATCGCGGTGTTCGGCGCGGCGATTCATTCGCAGAGCGGTACCGAGCGAAAGATTCTTTACGGAACGGACTTCTGCCCGCCGATCAATCTCGGTCAGCTCGACGAATACGATTACAGTATCGAAAAAATATTCAAAAAAGAGGATTTTGCGGCGGTCTATTATGAAAACTGTCTGCGCGCATTTCCGAGACTTCAAAAATTTTTAGGCAGGAACTGAGAAAATGAAAAAACTGATTCAATCATTCACACCCTATCAGATCACCTATCTTGTGGTGGTTTTTGCGCTGACGGGGGCGTTTTGCATCTTTATGCCCGAGAATATGCTGGATGATACGTCCAACACGTTTGTCGTTGTCTGCTCGGTTATCGCCACGCTGGCGAATCCGCTTTGCGAGCTGCTGATTTCCAAGCAGAGTAAGTGGAATTTCGTGGTCGACGCCGTGCTGATCGAGCTGACCGAGCTGGTCATCTGCTTGGCAAACGGCTGGTATACCATCGCGCTGGTCACGGTTCTGTTCTGGATTCCCGTTGACGTTATCAGCTTTATTAACTGGCACCGTCACCCCGATAGCGATCAAGAGGAGCTCACGGTCGTGAAGCGGCTGACTCCTTTGCAGGATGTGCTGGCTGTGCTGGCGATACTTGTATTCGGCTTTGCCGTCGGAACGGTTATGTCAAAAATCCCCGGTGCGTCGGAATCGTATCTCGACGCATTGTCCGCCGGTTTCGGTATGGCGAACGGTATTTTGCTGCTGCTTCGGTACAGCGAGCAGTGGTATGCGTGGTTTATCACGCTGGTGCTGTATGCGGTATTGTATACGGTTTCGGGAACATATATCATGCTTATTACCGTCGCCGCGATGCTTGTCAACACGGTTTACGGCTATGTAAAATGGCTGCTCTACACCAACAAAGCAAAGCAGGAGCAAAAGGCATAAAGCGGCGGTGTGCCGTATAAATTAAGAGATCGGGGCTTTAGCCCCGACCTCTTTTTTGTGTGGTATAAATTTCAGTGTCGCCGCTGTATGCGGCGGATTTTATGCGGCGTCGGACCGCGGCTTGCTCAGTATTCCCCGCAGAGCAATCACCGCCGCGACGGCGAGGATCAGCTCAGCGGCAAACTGGGAGTAGCCCAGCCCGTAGAGCGGGAAGAAATAGTTGAGCAGGATGATCGCGGGAATCTCAAGGATGATCTTGCGCAGAATGGCGAAAAGGAGCGCCTTTTTCCCCATGCCGCACGCCTGAAATACGCCGACGGCGAGAAAATCAATGCACAAAAACGGTATGCCGAGACACATCCCGCGCAGGAGAGCCGTTCCGTAGGTCACGATGGTCGGCTGATTCATAAACATCGCGGTCAGCCGCCCCGCAAAGATATAATATCCGAGCGTGACCGTGCAGAGGAATATCAGCATCACCTTCATGGCGAAAAAGAGAGTTTTCCTCATGCGGGGCATATTGCGGGCGGCATAGTTGTAGCTGATCAGCGGCATGATTCCCTGTGAGAAGCCGAGCGCAATCTGCATCGGAATCATGTTGATCGTCTGCGCGATGCCCATGGCGGCAACGGCGGAAGCGCCGAAAGCGGCGGTAAAATTGTTCAGCACGGTCATTCCCGTGACATTCAGTAGGTTCTGAACGGCGGCGGGAACGCCGACGGCGAATATACCGAAAAGGATCGCTTTCTTCGGTCGTAACATCGCGGGGTTCAGGCAAACGAAGGTTTTGCCGCGCCGACACAGCAGAAGAATCAGAAAATAGCCGCAGGAGAAGCAGTTGGATAAAAATGTGGCAAGCCCCGCGCCCGCCGCGCCCATGTTCAGCCCCCACGGCATGATGAAAACGGGGTCGAGCAGAATGTTAAGGACGCAGCCGCTCATAGTGCCGATGCCGGCGTGGAGAGATGCGCCCTCCGCGCGCACAAGATATGCCGTGACCACGTTCAGTATGGCGGGAGCGGCGCCAAAGCTGACGGTCCATTTGAGGTATTCAAAGGTCGCAGGTGCGGTCGTTTCGTCCGCGCCGAGCACGCCCAGCAGCGGCGTGTGAAACGCGGTGTAGAGCAATGAAAACAGCACGCCGCACAGCAGTGACAGATAAAACCCGCACGCCGAGCTGCGGCGCACGGTATCGAAGTCTTTTTTGCCCAGCCCGCGGCTCATCATGGAGGACGCGCCGACGCCGAACAGATTGTTGACTGCGTTGAACGCCAGCAGTATCGGCGCGGCAAGCGTGACGGCGGAGCTTTGCACGGGGTCGCCGAGTATGCTGACGAAATAGGTATCGGCTATGTTATAGACGACCATAACCAGCGAGCTGATAACGGTCGGAATCGCGAGGTTCATGACCGCGCGGGGGACGGGTGTGTTTTCAAACAATTGCGTTTTTGAGTTTTCCATGGTTTCTCCGTTTTATTTGTCAATCGGCGATTTTTTCGCCCGGAACAATCGTTTTGTCGATATATATGCACGGAAGCTTCAGCTCTCGCGTAGGTCAAACACCGCGTCGGGAGTGCTCACCGCCCGCGCGCCGTTGGCGATCAGCATCTGATTGCCGTAACACGTTTTGTTATCAAAGGCGGCGACTGCGCCGAGCCTCTCGTTCATCGCCGCCATGGCGCCGTTGTAGCTGCCGCCCTGCTCGGCGCCGGATTCGCATACGACGGTGCAGACCGACGCGGAATAGATGTATTTGTTCCGCGAGATGGCGTAGCCCGCGTGGAACGGGGCGTGCGGCGCATGATCGGAAACAAGGCAGAGCTTTTGCTCGGATATCAGCTGAGCATACCGCGCTTCGCACATTCTCTGCTTCAGCGGAAGCGCCAGAAACAGCACAGCACTGCCGCCCGCCGCTGTGGCGGCGGCCTCTGCCAGCGAGTCGCATCCGTCCGCGCCGCCCGAAACTAAAGTATAGCCCCTGTCGGCGGTGCGCCGCCCGAGTTTGCTCGCGAAAAGCTTCCCCGCCGATGAGGCGCGGCGCGAACCGACCGCACCGACGGAATCGGTATTGAGCAGCGCTTTGTTTCCCGCGCAGAACAGCACGGGGGGCGCCAATAATTGCAGACGCGTCAAAATTCTCTCGGGATAGTTGTCGTCGTCGATTCCGATCGTATCGATGCCGAAATCGGCGAGGGATTCGATCACTTTTTCGACCTCAGGCGCGGTGGCGAGCAGGCGCAAAACGCGCTTGGCAAATTCTTCGTCGAGCCCGAGCTCGCCGAGCTGTGCGGCCGTCATGCCGAGCATCAGCGACGGATTCTCCGCCCCGGCATCAAACAACTTTCCGATCAGCCTGTGATACAGTCCGAAGCTCAGCGGTTTCAGGGTCTTATCACTTTGCAGCCGTGCGCAGAGTGCCGCCGCTGTCAGCACATTTTCATTCAAATACATTCCCCGCACTAACTCCTTTGATGAATTTCCTGCCGTTTGCTAAGTCAGCGGGCGCGCTCATCGTTCTCAACACAATAGTACACGCCCTTATACTTTTTATAGCTGTTATCGAGATCATAAAACACGATCTCATGCTTCGGAATACGCTGATCTTCGGGAGGCAGCTGCATATAATCGCCCGAAAACGCCATTTTGAGGTAGGTGTCATATCCCACGGGCAGGGGAACGGATATTCCCTCAAAGTCGCGGTAGACCACGCTTTTGAAGATCTCGGCGGGGTAATCTCTGACCATGACCTCATACCAAACGCAAAGCTCCTTGGCGATATGAGCGCTTTTTAAGGGATATTTGCTCATCTGCTTTTCGGCAAAATGCCAAACGCGGTAGCGCGCTTTTACGGTGGGAAAGAAAAACAGCATGGCTTTGGAGATAATTTCGAGCAGCCGCCCCTTGCTGGTGTGCGGCTCGCCGTTGATAAACATGGAATAGATCAGCGCCCACATCATCTGAATCTTGCGGCGAAACGGCGAATCGGGCGAGCCGTCGATCGGGATGACGTCCAGCCGTATGCCGTGCGGTATGTCGAGATCTGCCTGACGCGTTTTGATAAAGGTGGTGTTCTCGTCGCTGATGGTGATGAACTGTATGCGCGTGTATTCCGTTTTCGAGGTGCGGCAGAGCCGATAACGCTCATTATCAGCGTCGCGGCTCCATGCGCCCTCCAGCTTTTCATAGTCCTCGCGGGGCATGAAAACGTCGATATCATCGTCCCACGGGATGAATCCGCCGTGCCGCAGTGCGCCGATGCAGCATCCGCCGCAGAAAAAGTGGGTCAGCCCGTTTTTATCGCAGATGTCGCGGAAATACCGATACATATCCAGACTTTTCTGCTGGATACGGGGGATATCCTCTGCTTTGACCGACATCGGAGTATATTCTGTCATGCCCTCACCGTCTTTGCTCAAATTTGCTTATTTTGATTCTACCACATATCGCCGCACTTTTCAACAACTAATGCGCGCCCTTGTCCGCTATTTGGAAAAGGAGGGGAAACGATCTGCGAGACGCGAATTTGTTTGTAATAATTGCATGAACAAAGTCGGCGTTTTTGGAAGAAGATTTAGCGTAAATAAACAATAGACTGTCTCTTTGTAATGAATTTGTCATTGACATTTGGCAGAGTATGTCTTATAATTGATTTAACATAATTTTCACATTTTGTATTTTTTGAGAAATCAGGTAGAAACGATAATGATTCCTTTTAACAAACCTCCTTTTATCGGTACGGAAACACAGTATATAAAAAAAGCGATAGACAATAATAAGATTTGCGGAGACGGTGAGTTTACCAAGCACTGCAATGAATGGATCGAGCGTAAAACGGGGTGCGAGAAGGCTTTGCTGACAACATCCGGCACCCACGCTCTCGATATGGCGGCTTTGCTGCTGAACATTCAGCCGGGCGATGAGGTGATCATGCCGTCGTTTACTTTTTCATCGACTGCCAATGCGTTTGTGCTCAGAGGCGCGACGATCGTGTTTGTCGATATCCGCCCTGATACCATGAATATAGACGAAACGCGGATCGAGCAGGCGATCACCGATAAAACGCGGGCGATCGTTCCCGTGCATTATGCGGGCGTTTCCTGCGAAATGGATACGATCATGGATATTGCGCGCAGACATTCGCTCGCGGTCGTCGAGGACGCCGCGCAGGGCGTGATGGCGGAGTATAAGGGAAGGGCGCTCGGCTCAATCGGCGACTATGGCTGTTACTCTTTCCATGAAACCAAGAATTACAGCATGGGCGAGGGCGGCGCATTGCTGATCCGAGACGCGGACAATGTTGAAAATGCCGAGATTATCCGTGAAAAAGGAACCGATCGCAGCCGCTTTTTGCGCGGTCAGGTTGATAAATATACCTGGGTGAATTACGGCTCGTCGTTTTTGCCGAGCGATATGAACGCGGCGTTTTTATCGGCTCAGCTGGAGAATGCGGAGATGATCAATGAGAACCGTCTCGCATCGTGGCAGCGGTATTATGACGGTCTGTGCGATCTGCGCGACAGCGGCAAAATCGAGCTTCCCGTGATACCGCCCGAGTGCACGCACAATGCGCATATGTTTTACATTAAAGCCGCCGATCTCGAGGAGCGGACCGCGCTGATCGCGTTTTTGAAGCAAAACGGCATCGGTTCGGTGTTCCACTATGTGCCGCTTCATTCCGCTCCCGCGGGCAGGCAGTTCGGCAGATTCAGCGGGGAAGACAGATTTACCACCCGCGAGAGCGAGCGTCTGCTGCGCTTGCCGATGTATTACGGGCTGACGGCGGATGAGACCGCGTATATCGTTCAAAAAATCCATGAATTTTATCAGTAAGGTGTTGTGATTTATGACGGATCTTAAAAGCGGCAAGGCGAGCCTGCGACATATTACGGCGGCGGATACGCCGAATATCGTTCGCTGGCGCAATTCGCCGTCGGTGATTAAAAATTTCATCTTTCGTACGCCGCTGACCGAAAGTTCCCACAATAATTGGCTGAAGAATAAAGTGGCAACGGGCGACGTTGTTCAGTTTATCATAACGGATAACGAGAGCGGACGGGACGTCGGCTCGGTCTATCTGCGCGATATCGACCGCGATAACCGCAAATGCGAATACGGCATTTTTATCGGCGAAGAATCTGCCCGCGGCAAGGGAATCGGCACCGACGCGGCGAAAAAGGCACTTTCCTATGCGTTTGACGAGCTGCATATGAACCGCGTGTTTTTGCGCGTCTTTGCGGACAATGCCGCGGCGATCGCGAGCTATAAAAAAGCGGGATTTTGCCCCGAGGGGCTTTTCAGACAGGATGTTATTATCGACGGCACTGCTTATGACATGGTGTTTATGTCGGTGCTTTATGCCGATTGGAAAAAAGGAGTTTGATTTTTCTTGGCGAAGATCTCAGTGGTCATTCCCTGCTATAATTCTGCGCATACCATACGGTCGGTCGTCGATGAGGCGGTCGGCACGATTTCGGCTCACGGCGGATACGATTATGAAATTATACTGGTGAACGATTGTTCTCCCGATGATGTGTTTGAAGTCATTTCGGATATGGCGGCTGAGAATCCGCGTATCAAAGGAATTGATCTGGCGCGGAATTTCGGGCAGCATTCCGCTATTTTGGCGGGATTCGGCTTTGTTACGGGCGATATCGTCGTCTGTATGGATGATGACGGTCAGACTCCCGCGTGCGAGATGTTCAAGCTGATCGACGCGCTGGGCGAGCATGATCTCGTTTTTGCCGAGTATGCGAACAAAAAGCATTCCGCTTTCCGCAATTTCGGGAGCCGCGTTAACGATAAAATGGCTCAGTGGCTGATCGGCAAGCCGAAAAAGCTGAAAATTATGAGCTATTTTGCCTGTCTGCGCTATGTGGCGGAGGAGGTCAAAAAATACGATAATCCCTATCCGTATATGAGCGGGCTGTTGCTTCGCGCGACCAAAAAGGTCGGCAATGTCGAGGTGAATCACCGCGAAAGGCTGGAGGGTAGTTCGGGCTACACCGTTAAAAAGCTGATGCTTCTTTGGGTGAACGGTTTTACTGCGTTTTCGGTGAAGCCGCTGCGTATCGCGACGGTCATCGGCTCCGTTACTGCCGTGTGCGGCTTTCTTTACGGCTTGTATATTATTATCAACAAGCTGGTTCATCCCATGACTCCGCTGGGATACAGTTCCACCATGGCGGTGCTTTTGTTTTTGGGCGGTATGCTGATGCTGATGCTCGGTCTTATCGGCAAATGTCACTATCTTGGT
>JBJEQI010000178.1:0-2044 GCA_051881675.1 Acutalibacteraceae bacterium | reverse complement strand
CATTACTTTTTTTCATAAAACTCAAATCTCCTTTGGAAAAAGTGTGGAGAAAACGGCAAAATAACAGCGTCGTTCCCCCAATCAGTCTTTGCGCCGCCGCCCGAGGGCGACTTGCGCTGAAATAAGGTTCGGTCGATGCTCGATTGCATCCTCTCACGCCGAAACACGGCTTCCCATCGCTGTTATACTACGCATATCCGAGGCGCTCCCCTCCGATACCGTCGGGCTTTTCACCCGAATGCCGCCTTTGTTTCCGCACACCGCCTTTCAAAAGAGATTTTCCGAAAATCCGCCATACACCCCGCACGGCGCATTCACGGGCATATAACCGAAAACGGAGGCCGCAAAAGCCGCGCCCCCGTTCAAAGTCACACATATAATTTTGACTTCCTACGGCGGCATTATCCGCATCAGGTTAAAGGGTCGAAGCCGCTCAGCTTCCTCTCAGCCTGCTTTTGCAAGCTCCCCTGTAATGGTATCATACCACTGTTTTGCCCGCCTGTCAACCGAAATCCCGAAATTTGAGCCGAATCGGACGAAAAAAGTCAAAAATGCCCTTGACAAAGCGGCGCGGCGGTAATATAATAGTGGAAAAGAATGATCTTCGGGGCGGAGTGCAATTCTCCACCGGCAGTAATGCGGCGTTTGCCCGCGAGCCTGCTAACAAAAAGCGCCAGCTTTTTGCCGAGTGCGGTGAGATTCCGCGGCCGACGGTTAAAGTCCGGATGAAAGAAGACAAAAGCGACCTATCTGCCGCTCGGCGTTTTGCCGCGGGCAGTGTCTGTTTGAATTTGCGCCCCGCTCAAGGTTTCGCGGGGCTTTTTTCATGTCCGCATGTGCGAACTCCGAGCGGGTAAGGCTTGAAGAGATATTCTTTTGAACAATCTTTATAAAGGAAGGATCTTTATGCAAAAAAACTCTTCATCCCCTGCCAAACGTCAGACGCTCGATGTGCGGCGGCTCGTCTTCACGGCGCTGATCATCGCGCTCGCCTATGTCAGCACGCTCGTGTTCAACATCAAGGTGGAGTTCCTCACCTTTGATCTGAAAAACTCTCTGCTCGCCCTGTGTGCGCTGATCTTCGGCCCTGTTTCGGGCATCGTATCCTCACTGATCGTCAGCCTGCTCGAAATGATCACCATCAGCGGAACGGGATTTTGGGGATTTTTGATGAACTTTATCTCCTCCGCCGTATTTGCTTTCACCGCGGGAATCATTTATAAATATAAAAAGACGATGGCGGGCGCTGTTCTCTCCGTCACCGCCGCCTCCGTCGCCATGGTCGCGGTGATGATCGGGATGAATCTGATTATCACCCCTATCTACACCGGTATGCCCGTCAGTGCGATCGTCGGCATGATTCTGCCGCTGCTGCTGCCGTTTAACGCGATCAAAGCCGCGGTCGGCTCGGCTGTTACGCTGATCATCTATAAGCCGGTCAAAAAGGCGTTTATCAGCGCAGGCGTGCAATTCGGCGACTCAGCAAATACGACCAATGCGCCGAAAAATCGCGCGCGTACCGCCGCCGTTTGGATTTGCTCAGGCCTGATCATCATCGCGGGAATCGCGCTGTTTTTGCTGATATTCAACGGCAAAATCGTCCTTTTTAGGTGATTTGCCCGCGCGTTTCAAGTGATTCCCCGCGCACTGCAAGTGATTCCCCCCCGTGCACCGATCAATCAAACCGACCCTATCGCCCTTTATATCCCGCCCGAGCGGCAATTCGTGTAATTGCTGTGTTTCGGGCGGGATTTTTGGTTGTTTTAAACATAAATTTTAAATAATATTGACAAATACTTCTATATATGTTATTATTTAGTTGCAGGGAGGCAAAACAGATTTCCCTTTTTCCGAGCCGCTGTCCGATACGTCGGGCAGTGTTCCCCGCGCGGAAGAAATCCGCGCAAAAAAATTCAGCGCGGTTATTGACCGCCGAAAAGAAAAGGAGAAAAGGCCATGAAAACCAAAAAGCTTCTTTGCTTATGCATTGCGCTTATGCTGGCGGTCGGATTAGTCAGCTGCGGGCAAAGCGCCGACAAAAAAA
>JBJEQI010000177.1:0-2047 GCA_051881675.1 Acutalibacteraceae bacterium | reverse complement strand
CACGTGCTGACTCGCGCGCGCCGAGAGCCTGCTCCTCGCCGTGAATCAGCTTCGTCACCTCAAAGGCGAGGCGCTCCTTGGCTTTGTTCAGCTCGGAGCCCGACATCTTCTCATATTCGGCGATCTCTTCAAGCGGCATAAACGTCAGCATCTTCATGCACTTGATAACGTCCGCATCGTCGACATTCCGCCAGTATTGGTAAAAGTCATACGGCGAAGTCTTCTCGGGGTCGAGCCAAACCGCGCCGCCCTCGGTTTTGCCCATTTTTTTGCCCTCCGAGGTCAGCAGCAGCGAAAAGGTCAGACCGAAGGCCTCTTTGTTGTCGCATTTGCGGCAAAGTTCAACGCCGCCGATAATGTTCGACCATTGATCGTCGCCGCCCAGTTCCATGACGCAGCCGTAATCGCGGTTCAGCCGCAGAAAATCATAGCTCTGCATCAGCATATAGTTCAGCTCAAAGAACGACAGCCCGCGCTCCAGCCGTTGCTTGTAGCACTCAAAGCTCAGCATACGGTTGACCGAAAAATGCACGCCGATCTCCCGCAGAAAGTCGATATAGTTGAGATCCAGCAGCCAATCACCGTTGTCCACCATGATCGCCTTGCCCTCGCTGAAATCGATCAGCTTGGACATCTGCTTTTTGAAGCACGCAATGTTGTGCGCAATCGTTTCTCTCGTCAGCATTTTGCGCATATCGGTCTTGCCCGAGGGGTCGCCGATCATGCCCGTTCCGCCGCCGAACAGCGCGATCGGCGTATGCCCCGCGCGCTGCATATGCGACATGACCATGATCTGGACAAAATGCCCGACATGAAGGCTGTCCGCCGTCGGATCAAAGCCGATATAAAACTTGATTTTTTCGTTGTTCAGCAGATCTCTGACCCGCTCCTCATCGGTGCACTGCGCGATCATGCCGCGCGCTTTCAGTTCGTCAAATACTCCCATTTTTATCCTCCGTCATTGCGGCAAGCCGACTTCGTTTGCCGTCTTGCTCCGTATTGTATAAAAAACACCCACTGCGAGCGCTTGTTTGGCGCTTGCAGAGGGCGAAATCATCGCGGTACCACCTCATATTTACCCGAAAACGGACCTCAAGCGGGACTCATCCCGCGCACTTAACGCGTGCAAAACGAAGCGGGCTAATAAAACGCAGCCGTTCACCTGCTTAGCATAACGGAGGTAGCTTCGGGAGTCGACCGTACTTTCTCACAGCAGCCGAAAGCTCTCTTAAAACGGCAACCGCACCCTACTTCATCCGTATTACAGCCATTCATTCGGCGACCGCACCGCCGCCGAACAGCGCACCAGCGATCGCTCTATCCTTTGGTATTGTAACACGTCGGCAGAAATAAGTCAAGCCGAATTTTTTCGGACGCGCCGCTGTGCGCAATATCAACACATCACCAGCATTTAAAACAAGGTTTGACACGGGAGCGGTTTTGTGATAAAATGGTTTTAATATAGTCATTGCTTGTTTAGATTTATTCAGGGGTGATAGAGTATGAACGACGAAAAAACGCCGAACGCCGATTGGCAAAAAGAGATTAATATTGATGATGAGCTGAACGACATCAGCCGTCTTTTAAATAATGCGAACAGCGAAAGCAAAGAGATTAATACCAATAAAGACGACATTATCCGTTCGGGGCCGCACGGTTCGCATCACCGCTCGCACTCCTCGCACAGTCGCAGGCATCATCGCAAGCATCGCCGCAGCAAAAAAACTGTTGTGATCCGCGTGCTTATAATCATTCTCTGCGTTCTGCTGAGCATTTTGATTGCCGCGGGAATTACGCTGTTTTGCCTGTATAAAAGCGGCGAGGGCGCGCTCAAGCCCTCCCCCGACGCGCAGATCAACATTAAGAACAAGAATATTATGCAGCAGGATGATCTCGGTCGGGTCATCGACTATAAGGGCAAGCGCTATGTCTTTAATGAGGATATGATCAATATTCTGGTCATGGGCGTCGACCGCGACACCCTCGGAACGGACGGCGGCGTGATCGGAACTGCGGGTCAGGCGGACTCAATTTTCATGGTTTCTCT
>JBJEQI010000176.1:0-2051 GCA_051881675.1 Acutalibacteraceae bacterium | reverse complement strand
CCTCGATCGCCGTGGTGATCGACCTGCACCGCGATTCCATTACCTATGACAGCGGCACAAAGGTGCGCCCCGTTACCGTCATAAACGGCAAAACGGCGGCGCAGATCATGATCTGCACCGGCTCAAACACGGGTCGCGTCAGCGGATATGACAACTGGGAGTCCAATTTTCGCTTTGCCATACGGTTACAGCAGAGCTGCGAAAAAAATTATAAAAATCTGGCAAGGCCGTTGTATTTTGTATCCAAAAAGTATAATCACGATCTTTGCAGCGGTTCGCTGCTGATCGAGGTCGGCAGCGAGGCGAACACACTCGAAGAAGCCAAGTATGCCGCGCGGCTGACCGCCAAGGCGATGGCAAAGGTGCTGGCGCCGCTTTCCGAGTAATGGCGGTGATGTCGGGGTCGCTGTTTGGGGTTGCCGTTAGGTCGCAGAGCAATTATTTTTTGATATGCAGTTTTCGGAGAATAGTGCCCAAAAAGTTCTCGCCGAAAATATCCTGAATCAGGTGGAGCTTATAGGCGGTAAAGCCGTATGCCGCGCCGCCGACCAGCGCGAACAGCCCGAGCGTCAGCACGAGCAGGATCCCTCTGCTCTCGGGGATCGGGATAAACAGCTTCATCACGAGCACCGCCGCGATCAGCGCCGCGCAGGGCAGAATAATTTTGATCAGGGTGCGCACGATGATCACATAGCGGAATTTCATCCGCTTTTTGAGCGATACCAGCGCGATCGTGATGGTGGCGATCACGCCGACGGCGCTGGAGAAGGTTGCGCCGAGATAAGCGGGCAGACCGATGAGGTTAAAAAGCAAAATCATCGGCAGATCCAGCACGGCGTTGATCGCAAGGCCGAGCAGGGTGCAGCCGCAGACGAGGCGCGCTCTGCCGAGGCTTTGCAGCGACATACACACGATGATTTTAACGCTGGAAAGCACGCTGAGAAAGCTCATTACGGCGAGCGAAACGGCGCCGTATTCACTCGGTGAGTAAAACAGCGCATAGGCGGGACCGGACAGCAGCGACAGTCCGATCGCGAGCGGGGCGGCGACGACGATGATCGTATTGATCGCCAGCACGAGCTTGCGGTTGACCTCGCCGTATTTCTTCTGAACGAAGCTGCCCGTAATGCTCGGGACAAGGCTGGCGGTCATGCCCATCGACAGCGCGCTGATCAGCATACAGATTTTCGGCGTCCATGTTGTGAGAGTGCTGGCAATCAGCTGGATTTCGCTGTCGGCGAATCCGAGGTGACCCAACCCGACCAGCATCAGCTTCATATCGACGATTTCATAAAGATTGGTGCTGGTGGCGACGATGACGACGGGGATGCTGTATTTCAGTATTTGCAGAATCAGCGATTTTACCGAGGGCACCTGTTCGCGCTGAACGGCGCGCAGCACGTCCGCATCGTGACCCGCGGTCTTGACGTTGAGATAAATCAGTGCCGCCGCCGCGCCGACCGCCGCGCCCGCGAGCGCGACATTAACGCCCGCTCCGCCGCCGAGACCGAGCAGTTTCACGGTCAGATAGGAGCCCGCGAGCACCACGGCGATGCGGACAACCTGCTCGACGACTTGGCTGTATGACGAGTGGGCGATATAGTTATGCCCCTGCAAAAAGCCGCGTTTCACGCTCAAAAACGGCGCGAACAACAGGCAGAGCGACATCGCGCGGATCGCCATGGCGATCGATCCGGTGTTGACAACAGCGGATTCCTGCATTTGCCCCATATAAAACCCCGCCAGCTGCCCCGCGAAGATCTGGAGCATCAAAAACAGCAGGATAGATATGCCGCCGACTGTCAGCAGCCCGACATTATAGATTTTGCGCTTGGTTCTTTGAAGATTTCGCGTGTTATAATCCGCGACCAAAATGCTCATCGCGGTCGGGATGCCCGAGGTTGACGCATTCAGCACCAGATTGTAAACGGTGTAGGCGGCGGAGTAAATATACCCCGCTTCCTCGCCGATGATGGCATAAAACGGGATGACATAGAGTGCGCCGAGAATCTTGGATATGATCACTGAAATATATGCGATTGTCGAGCCTT
>JBJEQI010000175.1:0-2052 GCA_051881675.1 Acutalibacteraceae bacterium | reverse complement strand
AACGGACAGATGAGCGAAATGACATTTGAGAGCGCGCTGAAACAGCTCGAGCTGATTACATCCAAGCTGGAGGGCGGCGCATTGGCGCTGGATGAGTCGATGAAGCTGTATGAGCAGGGTGTGAAGCTGTCGGATTTCTGCGCGGCAAAGCTGAACGAGGCCGAGCTGAAAATCAAAACGTTGAGCGAAGTCGAAAGCGGTGAATGAGCGTCATGAGCGCCGATAAAATGCTGAAAGAATACGCCGAAAAGGTCGAGCGATATATCGACCGCGTGTTTGATGCGGCGGTGGATGTGCCGCAGATTCTCAAAGAGGCGATGTATTATTCCATTTCGGCGGGCGGCAAGCGAATCCGCCCCGCGCTTTGCTTGGAGTTTTACCGAATTCTCAGCGGCGACCCGGACGATGTGCTGAATTTTGCCGCCGCGATCGAGATGATTCATACCTATTCGCTGATTCACGACGATCTTCCCTGCATGGATAACGACGATATGCGGCGGGGCAAGCCGTCGTGCCATAAGGCGTTCGGCGAGGATATTGCCCTGCTTGCGGGCGACGCGCTGCTGACGCTTGCTTTTGAAACGGCGGCGGATGTGAGCGGCAATGTGGACCCCGCGGCGGCCGTGAAAGCGGTGGGGGCTCTTGCCCGCGCGGCGGGAATGTCCCGCATGGTGGGCGGTCAGGTGCTCGATCTGCAAAGCGAGGGCAGGCAGATCACCCTTGACGAGTTGGAAAAATTGCAGTGCGGCAAGACGGTTGCCATGCTCCGCGTTCCCGCTGAAATCGCCTGCATTGCGGCAGGCGCAGGGGAAAGTGAGCGCCGCGCGGCATTTTGCTACTGTGAAAACATCGGCAGAGCGTTCCAGATTCGGGATGATATTCTGGATGTGACTGCCGACGCGGCGGTGCTCGGCAAGCCGACGGGCAGCGATGAGCTAAACGAGAAGAACACCTATGTTTCACTGCTTGGCTTGGAAGAGTCGGAGCGTCTGTGCGAGGAGCTGACCGATCAAGCGGTCGAAGCGCTCGGTATTTTCGGCGACAGCGCCGATCTTGAGCAGCTGGCGCGAATGCTGTGCGGGCGTGAAAAGTAAGCAAAGTAAGCAGAATCTGCCGATAAACGGAGTTGACGGGATTTGAGTGTATTCAGAGATTTATTCTTTAACTATTTGCTGGTGAGCGCGCTGATCAGCTGGTTTTTGGCGCAGCTTATCAAGTATATTATTGTGTTTGCCACAACAGGAAAATCCGTTCCCGAGCGGCTGGTCGGCAGCGGCGGAATGCCCAGCTCGCATACGGCGCTGGTTTGCGGTTTGACGGTGGCGGCGGCGCGCGCGGAGGGTACGGGTTCGCCCGTTTTTGCAGTGTGCTTTATTGTCGCCTGCGTGGTGATTTACGACGCGATGAACGTGCGTTATCAGGCGGGCGAGCAGGCGAAGGTGATCAATAAAATGATTCATGCCGAGGATGGTCATGAGGATTTTTGCCTGAAAGAACAGCTCGGGCATACACCGCTTGAAGTTCTCGGCGGCGCGATGCTCGGAATCGTCGTTCCTATGATCATCAGCATTATTATTTATTAACGCAGGCGGTTTCGCCGCGGCTGTTTGCCGTGAAACGGAGGTTTTTTCATGAATACCGATAAAACGACTCCCGCTTTGATACTCTCGTATTTTGCCAGGCTGGTGCTTTTGGACGTCGGGTGCTTTATGATGTCCTTTTTGGTGCTCAGCGTCAACTCCAATGTCTTTTTGCGCGTGGTGCTGCAGCTGATCAGCTTCGCGCTGCTGATCATGATGACCTATTCGTTCTTTTATGCCGTCGGCGAAAACGATTCGGTGCTGGTCAACTGCGGGAAAAAAGAGCGCCGTCGGCTTCGCGGATTTTGGATCGGCGCGGCGGCAAATCTGCCGTTTTTTATCAGCGGACTGCTGTTGCTTGCCGAAAAATCGGGCATAATCCAGGTCGGCATCTATAAATTTTTCAAAATTATCAACGCGGCGTATTACCCGCTGATCGACCTGCTTTTGCCTGTCGATCTGACGGTGAATG
>JBJEQI010000174.1:0-2062 GCA_051881675.1 Acutalibacteraceae bacterium | reverse complement strand
GATCTTTGCGGATCGTTTCGACCGACACGCCGAATCGGCTGACCAAGCCGGATGTTGTGACAGCGCCGTTCTTTTGAACCGCATCATATATTTCGCTATGCCGCTCTTGTGCAAACATTTGCAACCGCCTCCAACAATATACAATATATTACCATTTACGGTCATTTTATCAAGTAGTTTTCGGCATAAAAAATCCCGCCCGATAAGGCGGGATTTTTAGCTCAATCATGCTTTTAATTGCTCAGCGGCACGGCGAAGCGCCGAATAATATGTATCGGGGACGCGAAGCTCTACCCAGCCGCTGCCGAGCGAAATATCGGGCTTAACTGAACCGTGAAAGTCGCTGCCGCCGCTGCACAATAAGCCAAGCTTTGCAGCAGTTTTTCGCGCATAGGCAGTGGTTTGCGCGTCATACAGCGAATAATCGGTTTCCATGGCGACAAGCCCGTGCGGCTTTGCTGCGCTGAGGAAGTCATTTAGCTTATCCCTGCTAAGGCTGACAAGCGGATGCGCCAGCACGCTGACAGCGCCGATCGAGCAGATGAAATCCACCATTTCAAGCGCGTCATAGCGTTTCGGCGGAATATATCTGCCGCTTTGTTCGCTGATCAGCGTCCGAAACGCCTCAGAAATAGAGGAAACATAGCCGCGTTCTACCAAATCAGCCGCGATATGCGCCCGATTAACGCCGCCTTTTGCCTTGCGGTAAACAGCGTCGAGGTCGATCGCATACCCGTCGAATATGAGCGCGTTGCAAAGGCGGCGATTGCTCTTTTGCTTTTCGCGCGCCATATTTTGCTCGATTTCGCCGATGCTGTCAAAATGCCGCTCGTCCACAAAGAGCGCGAGAATATGCAGCTCCCGCCCGCAATAATCGGTCGAAAATTCGACGCCGCAGACGGCGTTCACCTGCGCGCTGCGCGCCGCGGATAAAAATTCGGGGAGCCCCTTTGCGGTATTGTGATCGGTCAGCGCGATCGCCGAAATACCTAGGGCGTCGGCGGCTTGAATCAGCTCGGTTGGGGTGAATGTTCCGTCGGAATACACCGAATGGGTGTGCAGATCGCAATACCCGCTTTGCTGCCGATTCATCAGAAGGTTTTGTAGCCTGCGCCTTCGACTGCGGCGCGGATAGCGTCGTCGGACACGTCTGCTGACAGCGTGATCACGGCGTTTTTGCGCTCGTGGCTGACATCCGCCGAAACAACGCCCTCCAGCGCCTCGAGCGCCTCGCGGACTCTGCCCTCGCAGTGCGGACACATCATACCTTCGATATTGACTGTTTTTTCCATAGTTTTGATCTCCTTATCTGCTTTGATTTTTTTATTATATTTTCCGCTTTTGCGGACGTTGACAAAATTCAGCCGCAATGCGTTCGAAACGACGCATACGCTCGACAGGCTCATCGCGGCGGCGGCGAACATCGGGTCAAGCCCCCAGCCGAACAGGCTGATAAACACACCCGCAGCGACGGGAATGCCGATAATATTATAAATGAACGCCCAGAACAGGTTTTCGTGGATATTGCGCAGTGCGGCGCGGCTGAGCCGAATCGCGGCGGCGGCGTCGGAGAGGCTGCCGTTCATCAACACAACATCTGCCGAGTCGATCGCAATATCCGTTCCCGCGCCGATCGCCACGCCGACGTCGGCGGCAGTCAGTGCGGGCGCGTCGTTGATTCCGTCGCCGACCATCATTACTTTGCCCTGTGTTTTGAGAGAGCTGACTGCCTGCTCCTTGCCGCTCGGCAGAACATCGGAAATCACCCGATCGATCCCGCAGGCGGCGGCGATCGCCGAGGCGGTGCGGGAATTGTCGCCTGTCAGCATAACTACATGAAGCCCCAGCTTTTTAAGCTCTGCCACGGCCCCGCTGCTGTCGCTCTTGATCGGGTCAGCGACGGCGATAACGCCGAGCAGCTTGCCGTCACGGCAGAAAAAGAGCGGTGTTTTGCCGTTATTGCCAAGCGCCTTCGCCGTCTTTTTCATATTATCATCAACGTCGGCGACCGACTGGATGAATTTCAGATTGCCGCCCGAAATTTCGCTGTTTTCGATAAATG
>JBJEQI010000173.1:0-9033 GCA_051881675.1 Acutalibacteraceae bacterium | reverse complement strand
ATCACGCGGGGGGAATGACCCTCCACGTGATTTTTTGAATACTTATTTATCGAGCGTCGTCGCTTCACTCGCCGCTTAGCGGACAAACACCCGCTCGGCGTTATTCTCGGCGATCCTCTGCCGAAAGCCGATCGGCGACTCTCTGCGCTTCAGGCTTGCGGTAAATTTAGACGAAAACGCAATAAATATCGCGTAAATATACGGCATACCGAGATTCGTCTCCAACAGCGAATTCACGATCAGCGGCGCCAGCTTCTGCGCCGCGCCGTCAAGCCCCGCACTGCGGATGCCGCCGAGCAGCAGGCCCGCCTCCCAGCCGAACTGAACCAGAATGCCGATGCAGAGTATCCACGGTATATTCACCCGACAGCGCCTGTCCGCCTGCCGCAGATTATACACGATCACCGCCAAATATCCCACAAACAGAATGATCGCCATATAGCCGTGATATTCGCCTGTGGTGCGCTGTATCACGATCATATCGCCCGAGGAAAATGTTTTCGCAATCATCGGGCAGCAGAACCACCAGCCGAAAATCAGCGCCGCCCATTCAAAAAGATGCTCGTCCTTCTCCAGCCAGAGCCAGATCAGCGCAAAATTCGTAAACCCGTAGCTGACCGACATCCAAAGCAGCACGAGGAATAAGCTGTGCCCCTCGCTGATCGAACGGCTGTGGCAGACAAGGTGAAAAATACCGTAGTCCACCGCCATATACACCGCGCCGAAGATCAGCCCGACGCAAAACGCGGCGTATTTCTTCTTATAGATCAGCAATGCCGCCAGCACCGCCAAAAACGCAATATCCAGCCAAATATACATCGGCGAAAACGCCCTGCGCGCAATAATTTCACCCATACATCCTATCCCTCACTGATCATAGAATAAGCCCGGCCAAAGCTCAAAGAGTTTCAGCCGCATTGTCTGCCGCGGGGGTGTCCGCCCGCACGGCGCCGCTCTTTTTATAGTAGATCTTAAACGAAACGATAAACAGCACCACCGACAGCGCCGCCGCCAGATAATCCGCGGCGGGCTGAGCCATTACGAGGTTCCTCGCCGAGGGGATAAACGCGTTTATTCCAAACAGGATAGGCAGATAGATCAGCCCCTGACGGCTGAGTGACAGCACCAGCGAGGGAATCGCCGCGCCCATGGACTGAATCGTATTGATCATGACAAACAGCACGCCGAGTATCGGCCCCGAAATGATCAGAATACGGGCAAACTCCATACCGTAGGAATAGGCGTTCGCCTGTTCAAGAAACGCGCTGACCATCGGACCCGCGCCGAAATAACAAATCACCGTCATGACCGCGCTGAGCGCCACCGCAAATATCAGCGAAAACCGCAGCACCGCCATGAACCGCTTTTTGTTTCGCGCGCCGAAGTTATATCCGAGCAGCGGCTGTATGCCCGTTCCCACGCCGATCAAAAGCATGACCGCGATCATATTGACTTTCATCGCCACGCCGAGCCCCGCGACCGCCATATCGCCGTATTTGCCCATCAGATTATTGATGATGATGTTGGACGTGCTCATCAGCATACTGTTCAGCGAGGCGGGGATGCCGATCGCCAGCACGCCTGTAGCAATGCCGCCGCCCGCGCGGTAATTTTTCGGCGAGATGCTGAGCATCGACCGTTTGGAAACCAGATGTGCAATATAAAACGCCGCGCTGAGAATATTGCCGATAACCGTCGCCGCAGCCGCACCCGCGACATTCCAGCCGAACCCCAGAATCATGATCGGGTCCAGCACGATATTGGCGAAATTTCCGAGAATCATGCCCATCATGGCGATGTTCGCCCGCCCCTCGGCGCGGATGATCGAGCTGAACGCATTGCTGACGACCAAAAACGGAATACCGAACGCGATAATTCTGAGATATTCCCGCACATAACCGACGGTGTCGGGAGTGGCTCCGCAAAGGTTTGCCACAAAATCCGTTGCGGTCAGTATCAGAATCATTCCCGCCGCGCCGACGGCGAGCGAGGTCCAAAAGCAGAAGGAGCAGGCGTGATTCGCGTCTTTCGCCCGCCCCTCGCCGAGCAGGCGAGAGATCAGCGAGGTGCCGCCCACGCCGAACAGCATTCCGAGCGCCATAAACAGCAAAAACGCGGGCGTTGCCAGCGAGATTGCCGCTACCATATAGGCGTTTTGGGTCTGCCCGATAAAAAAGGTATCGGCGAGATTATACACCAGCACCATCAGCATACTGACGATCGAGGGGATAATGTTGATAAACACTGCTTTCGGCACGGAAGCCTTTTCAAATATTTCAATGGAACCGGGTTTCATTTTTCTGTTTCCTTTTCTAAAGTCATCCTGAAAAAATGCCCTCCGAACGCTCGGAAGGCATTTAGCTTGGTTCCCATTATAGCAGATTTTGTCGAATTATTCAAGCGGATTTTTCATTTTCACGAATCTGACGGCGGCGAATCCTCTTCCAGTTAAAAAAGCCGTAGATGTCGTTGATCAAAAACACCGCAAAACAGACCGCCATTGAAAGACAGCGAATATCGTCAAGGCAGACGATCACCCACAGCCCGATAAGCACTATATCGTTCGCGGCATAGGCGGCGGCATACCAGGGCGAGCGTATCACGGTCAGATACGCCGCAGAAAAGCTGGTCGCGACCGACACGGTGCTGAGCGCAAGGCTCGCGTTGCCGAGCGCTTTCAGTATAAAATAAAACGCCGCCGTGACAAGCGCGGTCAAAACTGCGCCGAGCAGCACCTTTTTCGCCGTTGTATTTGCCACGCGGACCTCCCCGCCATCACTGCTGAAAGGATGTTTCAGCCACGTCACAAGCGAGACCAGCGCGATCGGCGCGGTCATGCCCGCATAGGTGATCATTTCGCCGTAATACCGCTGCTGATAGGAGGCGATCGCATACAGCACGGCGAAAACAATGGTCAGCAGCTGCCCGAGAGCGTTGCCTTTAGCGACAAATATCAGCGCGGTGACGCCGATCAGCGAGGCGGTCAGCGAAAGAATATCGACCGACGGCGAAAATATCATCGAAATAAATACCGCGCCGACCGAGGTCAGCCACAATCCTTTTTCAAATGCGCTAAGGCTTTTGAGAGTATTTTTGATGTTCATTTTTATGTATCCCCTTTTTGCGGCAAATCCGCAAATAAAATACACCCACAAGACGCGTCTTCAAAGGCCTAACGACGCGCTCATGAATGCACTGCTTCCCACCCGGCGGCGGGGTTTATGATATTGTCTTTGACTGCATTATACAGCAAAACAGCCTGTTTGTCAAGAGTGCGCGCCGAATGGCGCCTACCCTCGCGGCGCACCTTTCAGCTCCTACCCGTTCATTTTTGTCCCCGACTCTTCAAAAATGCGTCCCGCTCAGCGCATAAATGCAGATAAATCGCCGCCGAACTCCATTTCCGATTGGTCGGCGTGGTAACGGCTTTCAGCCCGACCCTGACCCCGCTGCGGCGGATGATATCCAGCGCGGTGTCCAGCTCGTTGTCCGAAAAGCCGTGCAAAATCAGCATCGGCTCGCGGATGACCGCGCCGAGCGCGGCATTGCCGCTGTCTGCCCCCACGCGCAGCATGGAGCCGCGGCCGGCAGGCGCATCCCCGCGAATCAGCGACTCTATCGGCAGGGCATACTGCTCCTCGCTCACCCCGATCACTTCAAATCCCGTGGCAGTCAGCGCCGCAGTCAGCAAAGGGAGCTCGCGGATATGATAGGCCAAAACGATCGCCCGATTGTTCATCCTGCACCTCCGCATAACAAAACTCAAGTTAATAACCGCGTATGCGGTTATTATACAATATAAAAATTAAAAAGTAAAGAAAAATTCGCACAAAACCATTGACAACGCCATATCCCAGTGATATAATCACAAAAGATAAAAGGGAGTAGTTGGCAGCCGCCCCCCCGCGGTTGCTTTCAAAATCGTCAGGACAGCGCCGCGCTTTTGAGCATACAAAAGCCGCGCTCGGTTTTGAAACTCATGCAGCAAGACTTTTGTCGCGTATTAAGCGTGGCAGGGGTCTTTTATTATGCGGTTTTAAGCCCCGCCTCCATAGTAAATTGACAGCGTGCCGAACGACCTCTTTCGCCTGTTGACACAGGCTGAGGGCGGACAAGCCGCACCGCTGAAAACGGAGGAATCTATCAAAAATGGAACTGTTTATTTCTGTCATACTGCTGATCGTCGGCTTTGTTCTGCTGGTCAAAGGCGCTGACTTTTTGGTCGACGGCGCGGCGGGCATCGCGGCGCGATTCGGCATACCCCAGCTGGTCATCGGGCTGACGATCGTGGCAATGGGCACCTCAGCGCCCGAAGCGTCGGTCAGCATCACCGCCGCGCTGGGCGGCAACGCGGGCATCAGCGTCGGCAACATTATCGGCAGCAACATTTTTAATATTCTGGTCATTCTCGGCATCACCTCCGTCATCGCCCCGATTTCCGTTCGGCGGTCGACCCTGCGGTATGAGGCGCCGTTTATGCTGATTATCACGGTAGTTTTGATGTTATTCGGGCTCGGCGGTGAGATCTCACGCGTCGAGGGCGTGATACTGTGGATTCTGTTCATCGCCTATCTTGCCTATCTTTTCGTGGCGGCAAGACGCGGCAGCAACGACATCGACGATCTCCCCGCGCAAAAAAAGCTGTGGGTGCAGTTTGCTTTGCTGATCGGCGGTCTTGCGGCGGTCATCATCGGCGGCAGTATCGTCGTCGATAATGCCGTGGTCATCGCCTCGGCGCTCGGCATGAGCGATCGGCTCATCAGCCTCACGGTGATCGCTTTCGGAACATCGCTCCCCGAGCTGGTGACCAGTATAGCGGCGGTGCGCCGCGGCAATGCCGATCTGGCGATCGGCAATATCGTGGGCAGCAATGTGTTCAACATTCTGTTCGTTATCGGCTCATCCTCGCTCATCATTCCGATTACGTTTGCCGATCAGTTCCTGATCGATTCCGTCATCGCCCTTTTTGCGGGATTGATGCTTTGGTTCGGCGCCATGAATCGGGACAAAAAGCTGAAACGCCCCGTCGGTATTCTTATGCTCCTGTCCTACGCGGCGTATTTTGTCTATCTGCTGCTGGCAAGATAACTTATTTAATAAAAGCTCCCCTGCGGCTTGGCTCTCGCCTTGCCGCGGGGGAGTTTATCTGACTGTCAAACCGACTGCTCAAAACGCCGACAAACCGCTCATTGCTCTAAAAATTCCAGCACCTCATCGGCGTTCGTATCGGGCTTCACCTTCGGCATAGCCTTAATAATGACGCCGTTTTCATCAATGACATAGGTGGTGCGCACCACTCCGAAGCTGACCTTGCCGTACATCTTCTTCTCCTGCCACACGTCATACGCGCGGATCGCCTCCAGCTCCGTATCGGACAAAAGCAAAAACGGCAGTCCGTTTTTGTAGGCAAAGCGGGCGTGCGAAGCCGCGCTGTCGCGGCTGATGCCGATAACCGTCACGCCGAGCTTTTGAAACTCGCCGAACTTGGCGGCAAAGGCGCACGCCTGACGGGTGCATCCCGGCGTGCTGTCTTTCGGATAAAAGTATACCACCACCCGTTTCCCCTTAAAGTCGCCGAGCGATACGGTATTTCCGTCTTTATCGGGCAGCGCAAACTGCGGCGCCGCCGTTCCCTCTTTCAGCATATAAAACACACTCCTTTGATACGATCAATCATAGCCGCAAACGCGATGCCGCTGCCTTACGCCTTTGGCAGATACGCTCCGTGCCCGATCAGGCGGCTGACGCCGCCGCCGCACAGCCCGCAGGACCGCCTCCCAGAACAATGACTTCGTATTCATCATTGAACGGTACGTTCATCGGCTTGATCTGATATTCCATATTTAAGATCCTTTCATAAAAGCTTTCTTAAAAGCTGTCTTAACCGCCTGTTTTAACCCATCATATCACAAAAATGAAACCCTGTCTACCGATATTTCGCAATAATGTCCATTATTTTGTTTTTATGTTGTAATATGCCGCTGCAAACGATTTATATTTGCGAAGCAACTACCACTTTTTCACTTTTCACTGTTACCTATTACTTCCAAAAATCGGCTTGCAAAATTTAGTGAAGAGTGAAAAGTGAATAGTGAAAAAGTAAAATCGACAAGCGCTTTGCAGCACTTGCCGATTTTGGGTCGAGGCGACAAGATTTGAATCATGCTCGTGTTATTCGGGGGCGCTCCCTTCTCCCGACGGCGCCCCCTGCCGCCGAATAACTTAGAAATGCTCCGCATTTCGGGGGTCGCTGCGATCAAA
Source organism: Acutalibacteraceae bacterium (assembly GCA_051881675.1). GTDB lineage: Bacteria > Bacillota > Clostridia > Oscillospirales > Acutalibacteraceae > CAKRRH01. The sequence continues at coordinate 2,772 of JBJEQI010000173.1, read as the reverse complement.
CCTTGCCTCCTCTAAATCAAAAAGCACTCCTCTCGGAGTGCCTTTTTGCTTTGGTCGAGGCGACAAGATTTGAATCATGCTCGTGTTATTCGGGGGCGCTCCCTTCTCCCGACGGCGCCCCCTGCCGCCGAATAACTTAGAAATGCTCCGCATTTCGGGGGTCGCTGCGATCAAACCTTGCCTCCTCTAAATCAAAAAGCACTCCTCTCGGAGTGCCTTTTTGCTTTGGTCGAGGCGACAAGATTTGAACTTGCGACCTCTGCGTCCCGAACGCAGCGCTCTACCAAACTGAGCCACGCCTCGACATACTATTCATAACAACTATTAAATTATAGTCGGTATTGTGGGAAATGTCAAGTGTTTTTTCATAAAAATCCCTTTTAATTTTTTGTAAAAATATTTGCAAACATATAGATTTTTTCGCGGAATTAGTTTATTATATATACGTATACATTTTTAGGAGTTGACTACATTGAGAAAAACCAAAATCATCTGCACCCTCGGTCCGTCTACCGATAATGAAAATATACTGCGGTCAATGATGCTCGCCGGAATGAACGTTGCCCGTTTTAATTTTTCCCACCAGACCCATGAGGAGCATACCGCGCGCGCCGAAATGATCAAAAAGCTTCGCCGCGAGCTGAATCTGCCTATCGCCATGCTTGCCGATACCAAAGGTCCCGAAATTCGGGTCAAAACCTTTGAGAACGGCTCGGCGGTTCTCAAAGAGGGTCAGAAATTCACCCTGACCACCAAGGATGTTGAGGGCAACGCCGAGATCGCGGCGATCACCTTCGGCAATCTGCCGCAGGATGTCCGCGCGGGCGACCGCATCCTCATTGATGACGGTCTGATCGAGCTGATCGTCGATAAAACCAACGCAACCGATATTGAATGTACCGTCAAAAACGGCGGCACGGTCAAAGACAGAAAGGGAATCAACGTCCCGAACGCCAAGATCTCCCTGCCGTTTTTAAGCGAGCAGGATTGCAGCGATCTGAAATTCGCGGTTGAAAACGGATTCGATTTCGTCGCGGCCTCCTTTTCGCGCTCTGCCGAGGATATTATGCAGATGCGCGGCGTGCTGAATTCCTACGGCGGCTCGAAAATCAAGATCATCGCCAAGATCGAGAACAGCCAGGGCGTTGACAATATCGACGCGATCCTCGCCGTCGCCGACGGAATTATGGTCGCGCGAGGCGATCTCGGCGTTGAGATTCCGTTTGAGGAAATCCCCGTTATCCAGAAAAAGCTCATCAAAAAAGCCTACCGCGCGAACAAGCAGGTCATTACCGCTACGCAGATGCTCGAGTCGATGATCAATAACCCCCGCCCGACCCGTGCCGAAACGACCGACGTTGCCAACGCGATCTACGACGGCACCTCCGCTATCATGCTGTCGGGCGAAACCGCCGCAGGCAAATATCCGATCACCGCGGTGGCATATATGGCGCGCATCGCCGAGCGCACCGAGAACGACATCGACTACGGCAAACGCTTCTTCTCCTCCCGCCCTGCCGCTCCGTGCAGCGTTTCGGACGCCATTTCTCACGCAACCTGCGCGGCGGCGATCGACGTGGGCGCGGCGGCGATCATCACCGTGACCATGAGCGGGCGCACCGCGAGAATGATCTCGTCGAACCGCCCGAATCACCCGATATTCTGCTGCACTCCCGACGAAACCGTCATGCGCCAGCTGAACTTAAGCTGGGGCGTTTATCCGATGTATATCCCCGAAGCGCAGACCTCCGAGGAGCTGCTGGATATGGCGGTGAACGCCGTCAAGCACACCGGCGCATTGCAAGACGGCGATCTCGCGGTCGTAACGTCGGGGCTGCCGCTGAAAAGCTCCAATTCCACCAATATGCTCCGCGTTTACAGCATCGGGGAGAATATTTGATTCCCCCGATGCAAAACCGATCTATTCCGCAATGCATCAGGAGGAAATATCCGTATGTATGAATGTACCGTTTACCAAACCACGGCAAAAAAGCCGTTTGGCGAGTCAAAGCACCGATTCAAGGCGGACCCCGACGTGGAAAACAAGGTCTTAAACCTCTATCCCGCGGTTACTTATCAAAAGGTGCTCGGGTTCGGAAGCGCGTTTACCGACGCGTCGGCGCTGAACTATGCCGCCATGAGCCCCGAAAACCGCGAGCGGTTTATCCGCCTCTACTTTGATAAAAAAGACGGGCTTGGGCTGAATTTCTGCCGCACGCATATCAATTCCTGCGATTTTGCGGGCAAAAAGTATACATATGTCCAAAACGGCGACAAGGAGCTTGCCACTTTCTCGATCGCGCACGACGAGGAGAATATCATCCCGATGATCCACGCAGCGCTAAAGGTGAATGACGAGCTGCTGCTCTTCTGCTCGCCGTGGTCGCCTCCCGCCTTTATGAAAACCAACGGCAATATGCTGCTCGGCGGCAAGCTGCGCCCCGAATACAGGCAGGCGTGGGCGAACTATTTTGTGAAGTATATTCGGGCGTATGAAAAGCAGGGTATCCCCTTCTTCGCGCTCACCGTTCAAAACGAGCCGATGGCGCTCCAAACGTGGGAAAGCTGCAAATTCACCGCCGAGGAGACCTGCCTGTTTGTGCGCGACTATCTTTATCCCGCGCTCAAAGCGGCGGGTCTTGATACCAAGATCATGATCTGGGATCATAATAAAGAGCACGTTGTCGACTGGGCGCAGGCGATGCATCAGGTCGACGGTGCTGCCGAGCACATTTGGGGAACGGCGTTTCACTGGTATTCGGGCGATCATTT
>JBJEQI010000172.1:0-9103 GCA_051881675.1 Acutalibacteraceae bacterium | reverse complement strand
ACTAATGTCAGCCGAGAATAACAGCTCTCGGCGTCATTTTATCACGAAAGGGATGAGCACATCTTGAGTTCCGACTCAATACCTTTGCGGTACGAAGAACAGGATACCCCCGAGGGGCGAAGTTGTGCTTTGCAGCCTTTCGCCTCCTTCATGCATTCAGCGTAAAGGGGCTGCCCTTTGCGCGCTGATTGCGGTCTTCCGACGTACCGTCGGCGGTCAAGCCGTCAATCACCGAAAAGGAGGAAATAAAATGATAACCTTTTACAAAACCGTTGATAACTGCATCTGCGAAACCGACTCGTTCGAGGCGGGCTGCTGGGTCAATGCCGTCGCCCCGAATGCGGGCGAGATTGATCGGCTGATCAACGAATTTCACGTCGACCGCGACTATGTCATGTCCTCTCTCGATGAGGAAGAATCCTCGCACATCGAAGCGGAGGACGGCGTCGCTTTTATGATCTTCGACGTTCCGTTCGTCCAGAAAGAAGACGAAAATCTGATCTATACCACCTCGCCTATCGGGCTGATCACCACTGCGGACAGCATCGTAACCATTACCAAGCGGGACAACCCTGTTTTGATGGATTTTTCGCAGGGAGTGGTGAAAAACTTAAAAACCGAGCACAAGACCCGCTTTGTGCTGACCATGTTTTTCCGCATGGCGACCCGCTTTTTGCAGTACTTAAAACAGATCGACAAATATTCGAGCAACCTCGAAACCAAGCTGCGTCGGTCGATGAAAAATAAAGAGCTGACCCAGCTGCTCGATTTGGAAAAGTCGCTGGTCTATTTTCAGACCTCGCTGAACGCGAACAACGCCATGATCAAAAAGCTGGCGCGCGGCAGATATATCAAGCTGTATGAAGAGGATGAAGATCTGCTCGACGATGTTTTGATCGAAATGGCGCAGGCGATCGAGATGTGCGGCATCTATTCTTCAATTCTGTCAAGAACGATGGACGCGTTTTCCTCGGTCATCTCCAATCACCTCAATACCGTCATGAAAATCCTCACGTCGATCACCATTCTCATGGCGATTCCAACCATGGTGTTCAGCTTCTACGGCATGAACACCGGCGAGCTTTCGGGCGGTCTGCCGCTGGCGTGCTGGTGGCTCTGGCCGACGCTGATCGCCCTCGCGGCGACGGTGATCGTCGGCGTAATTCTGTATAAAAAAGATATGTTTTAACCGACCAAAGGGGCGATCTCATGCGTATTTTAATCATTCGCCACGGCGAGCCCGACTATTCGATCGACTCGCTCACCGAAAAAGGCTGGCGCGAGGCGCATTTGCTGGCAGAGAAGCTGTGCAAAGAAAAAATCGACAAGGTATACTGCTCGATTCTCGGGCGCGCCAAGGATACTGCCAAAGAGTTTCTCGAGCGTTCGGGAATCACCCCCGAATACTGCGACTGGCTGCAGGAAATCGGCTATATGCAGATTGCCGACCCCGAAAATCCCGCTCAGCTTCGCGGGATGTGGGATTTGCTCCCCCACTTTTTCTGCGAAAGAGAGGAGCTTCACCGCAAGGATGAGTGGAAAAATTCCGAGATTTTCAGCGGCACAAATATCGCGCGCGATTATGACGCCGTCTGCCGCGAGCTGGATCATGTTCTCGCCGAAAACGGCTACCGCAGGCGCGGGAATATGTATGAAACCTCCTGCGGCAACCATAAAACCATTGCGTTTTTCTGCCACCTCGGTGCGGAGTCAGTGCTGCTCTCTCACCTGCTGAACGCCGCGCCGCACATCTTTTTGCAGAATTTCTGCGTTGCCCCCACCTCGGTCACCACGATCTTCACCGAAGAGCGAATCAAAGGCGAGGTCAGCATGAGATGTCAGTCGCTCGGCGATGTTTCGCATCTGTATCACGGCGGCGAGGAGATCTCCTTTGCGGGCAGATTCTGCGAATGCTTTGAGGATGATACGCGCCACTGAGTCATGCACCGATTGTGTGCGGCAGTTTGCCCCGCCGACAGAAGCTTATTTTGCGTCCGCACTGCGTATCAGTCGGCGCTGATTCGCCGAATCAACCGAATTAACCGAACATTCGCTCCGATTCCCGCTGACCACGGCAACGCCTTGCCGATACGCGGATTCGGGGTGTTATTCTTGTAAAAACAGAGGGAAAAATCATGGACATCAAAGAAAAAGCGCTTCAAAAACACTACGACTGGCAGGGGAAAATCGAGGTCTGCTCCCGCGTTCCGGTCACCTCGAGCGACGATCTGTCGCTGGCATACACTCCGGGTGTGGCGCAGCCCTGTCTTGAGATTCAAAAGGATAAGGAGCTTGCCTATAAGCTCACCCGCAAGAGCAATCTTGTCGCCGTTATCACCGACGGCTCGGCGGTGCTGGGGCTGGGAAACATCGGCGCCGAAGCGGGTATGCCCGTTATGGAGGGCAAGTGCGTTTTGTTTAAGGAATTTGCCGATGTTGACGCTTTCCCGATCTGCATCAAAACGCAGGACACCGATGAGCTGGTGAACACGATCTACAACATCTCGGGTTCTTTCGGCGGAATCAATCTTGAGGATATTGCCGCGCCGCGCTGCTTTGAGGTGGAACGCAGGCTGAAAGAGATGTGCGATATTCCCGTATTTCACGACGATCAGCACGGAACGGCGATCGTTGTCGCCGCAGCACTCCTCAATGCGCTGAAGGTCGCCCGCAAAAGCATTTCCGACGTCCGCATTGTGATCAACGGCGCCGGTTCGGCGGGAACCGCCATTGCCGAGCATCTGCTCCGCCTCGGCGCGGGGGACGTCGTCATGTGCGACAAGTTCGGCGTGATCTGCAAAGGGGATCTCACCCTTTCCGACGCGCACCGCGCGCTCGCCGAAAAGACCAACAAAACCGAAATTAAAGGTACTCTGCGCACCGCGATTCAGGGCGCGGATGTGTTTATCGGCGTTTCCGCGCCGAATATTGTGGACGAGGCCATGATCGCCTCGATGAACGAGCGCGCCATTGTTTTCCCGATGGCGAACCCCGTCCCCGAGATTATGCCCGACCGAGCAAAAGCCGCAGGCGCGCTGGTGGTCGGAACCGGGCGCTCCGATTTTCCGAATCAGATCAACAATGTTCTGGCTTTTCCGGGAATTTTCCGCGGCGCGCTCGACTGCCGCGCTTCGGATATTAACGAGGAGATGAAGCTCGCCGCGTCTTATGCGATCGCGGGCTTGGTCACCGACGACAAGTTAAGCGATGAATATATCCTGCCGAAAGCCTTTGATCCGCGCATCGGCAAGGCGGTGGCGGATGCGGTCGCGGCGGCGGCGCGCGCCTCGGGAGTCGCCCGCATCTAACGGCGGCAAATTTCCCGCTTTGAAAAGCAATATCGCCGCTAAGCGGGACGCCCGACGGTCAGTCGGCACTGTTTTGCCTATATACGGACAAACGATCGGAGTGAAAGTATGAAAAAGTATGCTTTTTCCCTTATTTTGCTCAGCGTTTTTGAGGCGATCGCGGTCACCTTGTGGCTGACGCTGCACAACATTTTCTATCTGTTCAATTTCAGCTACATCGGGCTGTGCCTTGCCGTCGGAACGGCGCTTTACAGCAGCAAATTCAAGTATGCGCGGCAGATGGTTCAGTTTGCCGTCGGGCTGTATATGCTGGTCTACCTCGGCATCCTGTCGGGCGAAAATATGCAGATCGAGGGCTTTTGGTACTATCTGTTTTCGGGCGTGTTCGAGGCGGCGGTGATTCACTATGTCGTCGCCAAGATCTTCGGTCCGCTCCTGTTCGGGCGCGGCTGGTGCGGCTACGCCTGCTGGACGGCGATGATACTCGACCTGCTCCCCTATAAACAGCCGAAATCCCCGCGCAAGAAAAAGCTCGGCACGGTCAAATATTTCGTATTTGCGCTGTCGCTCACCTTTGTCGGCGCGCTGTTTATTTTCCGTGCGCCGCATATGGAACGTATCATGCTGATCAGCTTTATCGTCGGCAATATTTTGTATTATGCGGTGGGAATCGCGCTGGCATTCCTGCTGCGCGACAACCGCGCGTTTTGCAAATACATATGCCCTGCGGCGGTCTTTCTGAAAGCGACGTCGAGATTCTCGCTGCTGAAAGTCAAGTGCGACAGCGAAAAATGCTCTTCCTGCGGCAAATGCAAAAAAGTCTGCCCGATGAATGTGGATGTGACCGACAATTCGCGCGGGCGGGAGAACAAAACCGAGTGTATTCTCTGCCTTTCCTGCATAGAATCTTGCCCGAACAACGCTTTGCATTTATAGTCATGCAGCTGCTCATCATCCCATGTGCAGCCGAGTTTTATACACTATATAAAATCCCCCCCGTGAGGACAAAAAGTCTTCGCGAGGGGGATTTAACTTTTTATTTCCGCTTTACTCAAAATCGGTCGGGATTCGATACATATGATTCAGCGGGCCCGAACCCGCTCCGAGGTCCAGCATATCGGCGAGCGCGCCCGTGAGATACTCTTTGGCGCCCGCCACCGCGGCGAAAGCATCCTTGCCCGCCGCCAGCCCGCAGGCGATCGCCGAAGACAGCGTGCAGCCTGTTCCGTGCGTGTTGGGATTGTCTATCCGACGTGCGCTGAGCCATTTTTCCGCGCCGTTTGCATATAAAAGATCGGTCGCGTCCTGAACCGAATGGCCGCCCTTAATGAGAACTGCGCCGCCGAAAAATTCGGCGATTATCTTCGCCGCCGACAGCATATCCGCCCGATCGCGGATGACCGTTCCCGACAGCACTTCCGCCTCGGGAATGTTCGGCGTGATGATGTCGGCAAGCGGCATCAGGCGGTGAATCAGGCAGTCGATCGCCTCATCGCAAAGCAATTTTGAGCCGCTGGTAGACACCATGACCGGGTCCAACACGACACGCTCAGCGTGATATTCCGCCAGCTTATCGGCAATCGCTGCGATGATGTCGCTGTTGGAAACCATGCCGATCTTGACGCTGTCGGGGCGAATATCCCGAAACACCGAATCCAGCTGAGAGCGCACAAAATCAGCGGGAACATCGTGAATTCCATACACTCCCGTTGTATTCTGTGACGTCAGCGAGGTGATGACGCTCATCGCATACATCCCGTGAGCCGCCACCGTTTTGATGTCCGCCTGAATCCCCGCGCCGCCCGAGCAGTCCGAGCCGGCGATCGTCAGTACCTTTTTCATAACAGCATCTCCTTTGCCTGCATGAAATTATCAAAATCATAATCCGCATGAGCCGAAAACCACGCGCGGTCCTTCTCATGGCGGTCGTAAACTCCCGCAACGCAGAAGCCTGCGGCTTTCGCGGTTTTTGCGGCGTAGACCGAGTCCTCAAACACAAGAATATCCTGCGGCTCGGCGCCCAAAAGCGCCGCCGCTTTCAAAAATACGGCGGGGTCGTCCTTCCCTGCGCCGACATCCTCGATGCAAAGCAGATAATCGAGGCAGTCCGCCAGTCCCGCATTTTCCAAAGCGGGAGTGATCACCGCCCGATCGGAGGCAGTCGCCGCGCACAGCCGCACCCCCGCCGCTTTAAGCGATAAGAGCAGCTCCCTCGCCCCCGCCTTTGCGGATACGTCGCGCCGATAGCGCCGAGCGACAAATTCGTTGATCTCGCGGGCTATATCATCGGCATTGCCCGCCAGCAAACGGTGCTCTACATAGTACTCTGCCGCATCCCGCACGCTCATTGACTGAAAAAGCGCGCCAAGCCCGCTCGGCGGCGCTACGCCGCGAGAGCGCAGAAAGTCCTCCGCCGCCGTATCCCAAATAAACATGGAATCCAGCAGCGTTCCGTCGACATCGAAGATCGCGCCGCTAAACACTGCCGTTCACCATTTGCTCGGACAGCGCGCGCAGCCGCCGCGCCTGCGATCGGATATCCTCGGCGGCAAAAAGCGACGAAACCACCGCCGCGCCGCGAACACCGCTGCCCGCAAGTCTTAAAATGTTGCCCTCGCCGATGCCGCCGATCGCCACAACGGGAATATCCACCGCCGCACAGATGCTTTTCAGCGTATCATACGGCATCGCGGCGGTATCCGTCTTGGTGCTCGAGCCGAAAACCGCGCCAGAGCCGAGATAATCCGCGCCCGCGCGCTCTGCCTCCCTCGCCTGCTCGGGCGTTTTCGCCGTCACGCCGAGGAATTTGCCCGCGCCGATCAGCCGCCGCGCCTCGCAGGCGGGTGTATCCCCCTGCCCGATATGAACGCCGTCGGCGTCGGCGGCAAGCGCCACCCGAATATTATCATTAATAATCAGCGGAATATGACGGCGCCGGCAAAGCGCACCGATCAGCACCGCCTCGTGCAAAAACTCATCGTCGGGCAAATCCTTCTCGCGAAGCTGAATCATGGTCGCGCCGCCGTCGATCGCCTGCTCCACCTGAGCAATCAGCCCGCCGCTTTTGACCCAGCGGCGATCGGTCACGGCATACAGCCGCAGATAGCGCTCATAGAAGCTCATAATCGGCGCTCCTTTCCAGCTCATCGGGCGTGATATTCCCGACCGCGTCGATGATATACCCTCTCATGGAAAAGCTGCCGTCTTCCCCGCTCATGCGGCTTTTCGCCCGCTCGCCTGCAAGCTTCATCAGCGCACTCGCGCACACAGCCGAAGAAAACGCGTCCTCTGTGTTTGCCGCCAGCACCGCGCCGCAAAGGCAGGAAAGCTGGCAACCCGCTCCCGTTATCCGACTCATCAGCGAAGAACCGCCGCGGCAGACGGCGGCGCGGTCGGCGCCGATCACATCGCATTTGCCGCTGATCAAAACGATCGCGCCCGTTTTTTCAAACAGGCGGCGGGCAAAGTCTAACCGATAGGACAGCTCCTCCGACTCGTCTGCGTTTACATCCACCCCGCGGCAGAGAGCCTCGCCGCCGCAAAGCGAGCGAATCTCCGAAAAATTCCCGCGAATCAGCGAAACGGACAGCCGGGAAAGCAGCGTTTTCGCCGCATTCATGCGAAAGTCGGACACACCGACCCCCACGGGGTCAAACACGATCGGCAGACCGATGTCGTTCGCCGTTTTGCCCGCCGCAAGCATGGCCTCTAACTTGTTTTCGCTCGGCGTGCCGAGATTTAACACCAGCGCGTCCGCCGATGCGGTCACTTCGGCGGCTTCGTTTTTATCGTCCGCCATGATCGGGGCGGCGCCCGCCGCGAGCAAAATATTCGCACAGTCATTCGACGTGACATGGTTGGTGATACAGTGCACGATCGGCGTCGCTGTTTTCAGATTTTCAAGCGTTTGCTTTATCATATAAAACACTCATTATTCATCAAATATCGAAACAATCTCGCCGTCCAGAATACGGTTCATGTTCTTCACCGCGCAGAAGTTGCCGCACATACTGCAGGTATCCTCCTTTTCGGGGCGGGAGGATGCGCGGTATTTTCTCGCCTTGTCGGGGTCGATCGCAAGGTCAAACATCGCGTCCCAATCCAGCTTATGGCGCGCCTCGCTCATCTTGTTGTCCCAATCGGCGGCGTGCGGAACGCCCTTGGCGATATCCGCCGCGTGAGCTGCGATTTTAGCGGCGATGATTCCCTCTTTTACATCGTCAATGTCGGGCAGTCTGAGATGCTCGGCAGGTGTGACATAGCAAAGGAAAGATGCACCCGCAGACGCGGCGATCGCGCCGCCGATCGCCGACGTAATATGATCGTAGCCCGGCGCAATATCGGTCACGATCGGGCCGAGCACATAAAACGGCGCGCCGTGGCAAAGCGTTTTCTCGATCTCCATATTCGCCGCGATCTGATTCATCGGCATATGACCGGGGCCCTCGATCATAACCTGAACATCCTTCTCCCACGCGCGGCGGGTCAGCTCGCCGAGCGTGATCAGCTCCTCGATCTGCGAGGAATCAGTGCCGTCCTTGATGCACCCGGGGCGGCAGGCGTCGCCGAGGCTCAATGTGACGTCGTACTGACGGCAGATATCGAGAATCTCGTCAAACCGCTCGTAAAACGGGTTTTCTTTCCCCGTCATCTCCATCCACGCGAAGATGATCGAGCCGCCGCGCGAGACAATATTCATCAGCCGCTTATTGCGCTTAAATTTGTGGGCGGTCTCTTTGTTGATACCGCAGTGGATGGTCATGAAATCCACGCCGTCTTCGGCGTGCATACGGACGATGTCGATCCACTCGTCGGTCGTGATTTTCATCAGCGCCTTGTGATAGTATACCACCGCGTCATAGATCGGAACGGTGCCGATTATCGCGGGGCATTTCTCGGTCAGCAGGCGGCGGAATTTCTGCGTATCGCCGCAGGAGCTGAGATCCATGATCGCCTCCGCGCCCATATCCACGGCGCTCTGCACCTTTTGAAGCTCCATGTTCATATCCATCATGTCGCGCGAGGTGCCGAGGTTGACATTGATCTTGGTGCGCAGTTTAGAGCCGACCGCGCAGGGCTTGATCGACTTGTGATTGCGGTTGCAGGGGATGATCGCCGTTCCCTGCGCGATCATCTCGCGCAAAGCCTCCGCGCTGATGCGCTCATCGGCGGCAGCGCGCTCCATTTCGGCGGTAATCACACCGTTTCTCGCCGCTTCCATCTGTGTTGCATAATTCATAATTTTGTCCGTCCTTTCGCTATATAAAGGCGTTTCGGATGATGCCCGAAACCCCGATTTCAACGATGTCGAAACGGCAGACAAAGGAATTTACCGCTCGACAGCGTTTATCATTGATTGAAGAGCGCCCGCTTTTTTCAGGGCAAGCAGAATCACGCCCGATACCGCCGCGCCGACCGCGGTCGAGATCAAAAACGGGATGATGTAAGCATAAAATGCGACGTCCGCGGCGGAAACGCCCATCAGCAGGATCGCGACGGGATAAGCGCAAAGCCCGCCGAGAACTGCTGTTCCGAACACCTCGCCAACAAGCGTAAGCGGCAGATTTTTGCTGAATTTATACGCCAACCCACACAGCAGTGCGCCGAACATACTGCCGGGGAACGCCATCAGACTGCCCAGCCCCAGCAAATTGCGGATCAGGCTCGCCGCAAAGGCGGAAGCCACTCCGTACCACGGGCCTAAAAACACCGCGCAAAGCACATTGACCATATGCTGAATCGGCGCGCATTTGCTGCCAAACACTGGGAAGGAGAACAGGCTGCCCGCCACTGCC
>JBJEQI010000171.1:0-2110 GCA_051881675.1 Acutalibacteraceae bacterium | reverse complement strand
GGACGCCGTACTTTTCAATATTAAAATCGAAATTTTTAGTAGCCAAGCAGCCGTCGATTCCGATTCTTGCCCATTCGGAATCGGTCAGCGAGTTGGTCGGCGCACGCTGCACGTTATTTACAGGGTCGATTCCGAACATTTCGGCAATCTGTCTGATAGCCTGTGTGCTGTCACAATTAAGAACATACCGCACCAAGTCTATATTGCTGCCGCCGATATTGCCGCACCCGAAATCGCAAAATGTATTGCTGTCGATATATAAGCAGCAGGAGGGAGTACGTTCGTCGCGCACTGCACACCACATTCGTCCGCCTTTCGCCTGAGGCTGGAATCCCAAAGCCTCGCACACATCGGCAATCGGAACAGCTTTTATCGCCTCAATATCATAAAAAGGTGTCGGCTGATCTGACCTTGCGCCTTTATTTGTTGCCGACATATCGGCAGGTTGAAAAATGGCGGCTGCTTGATCTATGTGGGCTATTATGTCCTCTGCACTTTCTGCTAATTCTTCTTTCATGGCGCGGTATTTCGTGAGAGCATTCCAGTCCTCCTTGTGTACGCCGAAAACACCCCCTTTTTCCGCATGGGCTATTATGTCCTCAGCACTGTCGGGTATGCTTTCGCTGCCGTCTGCATGGAGTAAGAAAATCTGCATATCCTCTTCTTCGTAAAGGTGCAGGGCAGCTTCTTCCTTTAAGGGCAGCATACCGTCCCATGTGTAGCCGTATTCCTGCATATCGGAAATAGTGATTGACGGGTCGGGTGGTTCTACGTTGGAGTCGGGTTCAGCGTCAAGCTTTTTCTCGTTTATCGTATTGTTAGTACGCTCATATGTTTTAATCATATTCTCGATACTGAGATCGACCGTTTCGTGCTTGTATGTACCGAAATATATATCATTGATTTTAAGCATATCCCTGATTTTATCATCGAGCTGCCGAGCCTGTTCCTCTGTTTGTATGCGCCCGACTTGCTCATACGCTTTGGCGCGCTGAATAAATATTGAAAAGTTGTTATGAGATTTGTATTCCGCAATGCAATCTTTAACAAATTCCGGCGCGGATTCCTTGAGATACTGCGTGTTTAATATCGTCGGAGAATCGGTTACTATAAAGTCAACTTTACCCATAAGCCTGTCCTGCCGATGTTTTTGCTCGTTATAAATCATAGTTTGGTGCTCGAGCGAGCCGTCAAGCAGGTCGAAACGCTCATCCCACACCAAATCCTTGGCGTATTCGGATACATATTCGGCAACATAACCCTGCTTTTTTAATTTGGACGCGATTTCCCAAGCGCACGTGCTTTTCCCTGCGCCCGGTCCTGCGAACAAGTTGACAACGACGGTTTTGATCGGCTGAGCAGCCGATCTTGCTCTGACTATGGAATCCATGTTTTTTCACTCCTTAATTATTGATATTTTTAAGCCTTTGCAAAAACTCTCTTTCGATCGTTTCGCTGTCGCTTTGCGTGTTTTCAGCGTCTTTGATCAATGCTTCTTCAGATTGGTCAACATCACTTTCAGATAAATCGCGTTGCCGCCATTCGTTCTCAAGGTCTGAAAAAATATCGGGGATTTCCTCGGCTTGCTGCCGTCTGTATTTCAAATACTCCTCCCTATGCTGCTCATACAGCTGCGCATATTCTTTCTCAACAAATGTATTATTCTTAAAATGCGGATGCTTCGGATCGGCGATCCCCAGCTTATTAAACAGCGGATGTTGTTTTGTGTGAAACTTGTCCACATAAAATGCGTGCAGCTCATCAATAAAAACAATACATTTATTTTTATCCTTGTGCGAAACCTCCTCTGCCGTCATAAGCTCACGCTTTTTGGAATTTTCACTGACGGAGCCGCCTCCGCCCCGCGTTCCCGTATTTCGGCTTGTTCGGTTCTCATAGATCGTTGTATTCCCGAGCTTTTCCGATATTTTCTTATTTGTTTCCGTATCGGGTGTGCCGAGATATGTAAAGATCGAGCAGTTATTTATGATCGTATTGTCTGCGTCCTTATACTTTTTCATTTGCTGAAGGTCTTGTATGATCATCATTGCGCGAATGTGCTGTGATCGAATCGTGCTGACTGTTTCCGCCCAATTCGGAAGCGTGCCTA
>JBJEQI010000170.1:0-9249 GCA_051881675.1 Acutalibacteraceae bacterium | reverse complement strand
GAAGAGCATACGCCGAAACTGACTTGCCGTGGCATACCTTGACGTGTTTGAACACACGAGATCACAGGTTGTTCAGACAAAGAAAAGGTCGTGTAAAAAATGTATAATATCGGAGATACCGTAGTTTACGGCATGACGGGCGTCTGCCGCATTGACGACGTCTGCTTAAAAGAATTTACGCGGGGCGACGTCAAAAAGTATTACGTATTAAAGCCGATCGGCTCGGAAAGCTCCACCATATATGCGCCGTTCGGCAGCAGCGACGGCATGATGCGAGCCCCGCTTGCCAAAGCGGAGGCGGAACGGCTGATCGCTCTTGCCTGCTCTGCGGCACCGGATGTTCCCGCATTTTTCGATCGGGAGGAATGCATCCGCATCATGAAAGACCGCGACAGGCTCCCCCTGCTGCATCTGCTGCGAGCGCTCCACGCGCACAAAGACGATGTTTTGCGCCGCGGGAAAAAGGTGCGGCTGTCGGAGGAAAATCTGCTGAAAACCGCCGAGCGGCTGATTGCCGAAGAGTTCTCGCTGGCGCTGGAATGCAAAGCGGACGAAGCGCTGAAAGCCGTGCTTCGCGGCGGTCAATAATCAAAACCGAATTCCGTATACAACCAAAGGCGGTGACCTGCTTGAACATTTTACACCTGAAATATGCGGTGGAGGTCGAAAAGACCAGCTCGCTGAACAAGGCGGCGGAAAACCTTTTCGTCAGCCAGCCGAACCTGAGCCGTGCGGTCAAGGAGCTGGAGGAATCGCTCGGAATCACCATTTTCAAGCGCACCTCCAAGGGAATGTTCCCCACCGAGCAGGGCGAAGAGTTTTTGCACCGCGCAAAAGGGATCCTCGCGCATATCGCCGAGGTGGAGGCGGAATACAGCCGCGACCCGATTCATAATCAGACCTTTTCGGTTTCGGCTCCCCGCGTCAGCTATATCGGCAACGCTTTCACCGCGTTCGCCGCGAGCCTCGACCGCAGTAAAAATATCGACCTGCGCTATGAAGAGGCCAATGCGGCGCGCACCGTCGACAATATCCTGCAAAATGGATTTCATCTCGGAATCATCCGTTTCCGCAGCGATTATTATCCCTACTTTGAATCGCTTTTTTACGAAAAGGGTCTGCGCCACAAGCCGATCTGCGAGTTTTCGCATAATATCCTGATTTCAAAAGATAATCCGCTGTCCGAAAAAGAGGTTTTAACCGAGCAGGATTTAGAGCCGCTGATCAAGCTGAGCCACGGCGATCCCTTTATCCCCGGTGCGGCGGCGCAGGATATGCGGAAATTTGAGGCGGAGCGCCGGAGCGCGCGCAGTATCTGCATTTACGACAGGGCGATTCAGTTTGATCTGCTGTCCTCCATTCCCGACTGCTACCTGCCTGTATGTACGGTGCCCGAGCAGATTCTCAAGAGCCATCGGCTGAAAATCGTTCGCTCGGCAAGCCTCGTTCTTTATACCGATATGCTGATCTATAAAAAGGAATATTCGCTGTCGCGGGCGGACAACGCGTTTTTGGATTATGTGATGAAATCTGCCGAGGAGGCGGGGCTGAGAAAGCATTAAGCCGATTTTGCCCGCCGAAACGCACGAATAAGATAAAGCGGGTTCCGCCTTTCGGCGGAACCCGCTTTATTTCATCTTTCGCAGACTATCAGTCGCAGCATTTGTCGCTACGTGCACACCCGCGATCGCACCCGCAGCCGCAGGAGGGCTCTGCTCCCGCAAACTGCGCGCCGCAGCAGGTGTTGGTGCCGCACGGGCAGAAATTGATGCGGTTTACTCCGTCGTCGCCGCGATGGCAGCAACAGGTGGAGCGGTTCTGTGCGCCGCAGCCGCAACCGCAGCCGCCCTTGCGCGCGCAGCCGCAGCCGCAATCGTTGTCAAACGGGCAGCATCCGCTCGGATAAATCCGCGTTACATTGCAGGTGTTCAGATGATCTCTGTAACAAGAGTCCATTCTTCTTCATTCCTTCCTTGTCATGGTAAATTCTCGGCGGTATGCGCGGTATTCCGCCGCGCCGCCGATGATATACTTATTTTGAAATACGCGCACTTCCATGTGCACTACAGTATATTCGGCAAGGCGGACCTCCGTGCAGAATCCGCGCGGTGGCGATCCTAATCCGACGGCGGTGCTGAACGGCACGGCGCGAGAAATCAGAGCCCCGACCTCGCTGAAATTTTTTATCGACACAAAAATATCCCCCGAAAAGCAAGTACTGCTCTCGGGGGATACATATTTAATAAAGCTTATTCGTCGATTATCGGCTCGTCTTCCGAAGGCTCCGGTGCTTCGGTGTTCGGCGGGTAAGTGATCGGCTCCGTAGTGGTCGGCGCAGTCGTGCGGTAGCTGTTCAGGAATACCGTCACATAGGTATAGCTGTTAATCTCGCTGCCGGGCGTCGGGCTAATATCCACCACCGCGTCGGGCGCATAGCTGGCGCTGTATTTGGTCTGCCACTTGATCAGATTCGGGTCAACGCCCGCTTTCACCAGCGCATCATACGCGTCAAACTGCTTGCTCCCCGCGATATTCGGAATCTTGAAGCTCTTTTGATTGCCGCGGCTGACAACGACCTTGATAACCTCGTTTTTGTTCACGGTCGTGCCCGCCTTCGGCTCCTGACGGATGATCTTGCCCTTTTCCTCGGTGCTGGTTTCATCCTCGGAAAGCTCGATCTTATAGCGTTTCATCTCAGGATCGTCCATAACGTCGGCGAATTTCTTGCCGATCAGCGGCGGAACCTGAATATTATCAAAATTGACCAAATTATCCGAATAAAACTCGGTTGCGGAGGGCGAGGGCGCGGTGGTCGGCTGCTGATCTCCCGGCTTAAAGAGGAAGTTATAAATCAGCACCCCGACGATCAGCAGCGCCGCAACCGTCGCCGCCATGGAAATGATGACGTATTTGGTGCGGTTCGCGCTCTTCTTCGGCTCCGATTCTCCGTCGGCACGGCTCGCCGCCCTGCCTGCGGCACGGGTCACCACATTCGGCGAGGCAGAGATCTCCTCACGGAACAGCTCGATGCTCTCGGTGCGGTCGGCGGGAAGAATCTGCAAAGCGTTCGCCAGACCGCTCATCACATATGCCGAAAGGCTGTCGGCGACGGCGGCGGGAACGATCATTTTATCGTTGGTAATGCGCGAGGTCGCTTCGGGAGGCGGCGAGCCGACCAAAGCGCGATAGATGGTGGCGGCAAGACCGTAAACATCGGTCCACGGACCCTGCTCGCCGTCGAATCCGTACTGCTCAACGGCGGCATATCCCTTAAACAGGTGCGCCGCCATTTCCGAGCGGGCGGTGCGCGCCGCAGGAACGCAGAATTCGGTCAGGCGCATTTTTCCGTCTTTGCCGATCATCAGCGTATCGGGCGAAATGCCGCGGTGGATGATGCCGATCGCATGCAGGGAAGAAAGCGTCTGCATAATGGGCATGAACAGCGGGCGAACCTGCTCGTAGCTCAGCGAGCCGCCGTTGCGGATTAAAAAGTCACGGAGCGTGATCAACTCGACCGTTTCGGATATGTAATATGCCGTTTCATTCTCCTCAAAAATAGCGTAAACAGGAAGCAGCGCCGACAGATTTCTCATGCGCGCAAGGCCGCGGGCAAGCTTCAAAAACTCGTCCCGCTCGGTGATAAACGCACCGAGCCTGTCGTCGAACACGCGCACGTTCAGCCCCGCTCGCTCGCACATTCCCGACGGGAAAAATTCGCGGATTCTAACAGGCGCGTCGCTCTCGGCGTCATAGCCGAGATAGGTGACACCCTCGCCGTTAAAGCTCAATACCTTTCCGACGGAATACCGATTTTGCAGCACCGTTCTGACCGGCAGAAACTCGCTGCTGTTCTCTGTGCCGAGCATATATTTGCAGCGCGGACACTCGTCAACGCCGTCGGGCAGCTCATGCATACAGCCGGGGCAAAGGTTCCGGATATCAGCCATACAATCAATCCTTTCGTTTTTAATCAACGGAATGTTTCACAATATTCTGTCAGGCGCCGACCGTCCCCGCCGAACCGTCGTCGGACAAGGGAGAGCGCCGCTTATTCTTCGGGGAGATTGTCGAGATTGTGCCAGACGTTCTGCACGTCGTCGTTATCTTCGAGCGCGTCGAGCAGCTTTTGCATATTCTTCATCGCGTCCTCGTCGGTAATGGAGGTGAAGGTGTTGGGATAATACTCGGCATCCGCCGTTTCGCAGGCGTAGCCCTTCGCCTCGAGCGCTTCGCGGACATTGCCGACCTCGTTCGGATCGGTGATGATCTCAAACATACCGTCGTTTGCCGCAAAATCCTCCGCACCGCATTCCAGCGCCGCCTCCATCGCGGCGTCTTCATCGTGACCCTCGGCGTCCACGGCGATATAGCCTCTGCGCGTGAACATGAACATAACCGAGCCCTGCGTTCCGAGGTTGCCGCCGAACTTATCAAAATAATGGCGGATATCGCCCGCGGTGCGGTTGCGGTTGTCGGTCAGACACTCGACCACAACGGCAACGCCGCAGGGACCGTAGCCCTCATAGACCGTTTCCTCATAATTATCGCCGCCCGCCGAGCCGCTCGCCTTTTTGATGATACGCTCGATATTGTCGTTCGGGACATTGAGCGACTTTGCCTTGGCGATACAGTCGCGCAGCTTCGAGTTCGACGCCGGATCGGGGCCGCCTGCCTTAACGATCACCGACATTTCTCTGCCGATCTTGGTAAAGACCTTGGCGCGCGCCGCGTCGTTCGCTCCCTTTTTGCGTTTAATATTGTTCCATTTGGAATGTCCTGACATTTCGGATGACTCCTTTGTAAAATTGATAAAACTACTGCCGATCGTATAAAAAAGGGTATCGTACCCCTCATTACAGCACAGGTTTATATTATTTTATCACAAAAATACGCTGATTTCAAGCCGATTTCACTGCAAATAGCGAAAAATTGCAAAAAGCGCTTGCAAATGCCCGAAGAATATGGTATAGTGTTCACTGCGTGAAAACATGAGTTTGTCTGACGCGGACATCTATCAACAAACTGCGGGGTGAATACCGTTGGATAACACAGCAAGCGGCAGCCTGTCTTCGCGGGATACGCGGGATATGATACTGGTCGACAGCGCGGTTCTTCCCGACGCCTGCAAAAAGGTTCTGTGCGCTAAGCGTATGCTGCTCACAGGCGAGGAAAAATCGGCTTCCGACGCGTGCGCGAGGGTGGGAATATCGCGTTCCGCTTTTTATAAGTACAAAGACCACGTCTTTGACTATACCGCCGAGGCGGGGAGCATCGTCACCGTTTCTGCGGTGCTCAGCGACCGCGCGGGAATCCTCTCGCGGCTGATCACCGTGCTCTACGAGTGCGGGGCGAACATTCTGACCGTAAATCAGAATATCCCCTCGGGCGGGCGCGCCGCAGTGTCGGTCTCGTTTCGCACCGGTCAGCTGACGATGAGCGTGTCCGATCTGCTGATTCGGCTCAAAGGGCTGGACGGCGTGAAGTCGATTCGCCAAATCGCAGGTGAGTAACCGCACGAGTGATCGCGCGCGAATAATCGCGGCGAGTTCACCGAGGCATCTTGTTTTAATTATGAAAGGATTTGATCATACATGACAAAAATAGCGGTAATGGGTTACGGCACCGTCGGCTCGGGCGTTGTCGAGGTGTTTTATAAAAACCGCGAAAGCATCCAGCAAAAAGCGGGCGCCGAGATGGATATAAAATACATCCTCGATCTGCGCGATTTCCCCGATTCGCCGTATGCGGATAAATTTACAAAGGATTTCGCCGACATTATCAACGACGATGAGATCAAAATCGTGGTCGAGGTCATGGGCGGCGCGACCTTTGCCTATGATTACGTCAAGCAGTGCCTGCAAAAGGGCAAGAGCGTTGCCACCTCGAATAAGGAGCTGGTCGCGGCGAAAGGCGCGGAGCTTATCCGCATCGCCCGCGAGAACAACGCTAATTTCCTGTTTGAAGCGTCGGTCGGCGGCGGCATTCCGATTCTCCGCCCGATGACGCAGTGCCTCGCGGCGAACGAGATCACCGCGGTCTACGGCATCCTCAACGGCACGACAAACTATATCCTGACCAAAATGATCCGCGAATCCGTCCGTTTCGACGACGCGCTGAAAACCGCGCAGGAGCTGGGCTATGCCGAGCGCAACCCCGCGGCGGACGTTGAGGGGGCGGACGCCTGCCGCAAGATCTGTATTCTTTCGGCGCTGGCGTTCGGCAGGCACGTTTACCCCGAGCAGGTCTACACCGAGGGAATCACCGCGATCACCCTGGACGACGTTGCCTATGCCGAAAGCAGCGGTCATGCGATCAAGCTGATCGGAAAAACCGTCCGCCTCGGCGACGGCAGAGTCAGCGTCACCGTTTATCCCGCCTTTGTGAACAACAGAAGCCAGATCGGCAATGTCGAGGGCGTTTACAACGCCGTCATGGTGCGCGGCGACGCGATCGGCGACGTTGTGTTCTACGGCCAGGGCGCGGGCAAACTGCCCACCGCCAGCGCCGTTGTGGCGGATATCATCGACTGCGCCAAGCACCTTAAAACCAGAAAATACGTCTGCTGGGAGGACGGAAAGGATGACTATGTCGCCGACTATAAGGACGACAGCGTCGCCATGTATATCCGTGTCGTCACCAGTGATAAGCAGGGCTGCGAGAGCAGCATCCGCGACGCTTTCGGAGAGGTTGAGTTTTTGAGCGCCGGCAAAGACGGCGAGACCGCCTTTATCACCGCCGTCATGCCCGAGCGGGAGATCGACCGCCGCCTCAGCGCCGCAGGCGTTGCCCCGACGGCGAAAATCCGCGTGCTGGATATATAAGGCAGGGCGCATAAGCGGATATACGCGCATAAATTAATATATACAGGTCTTTCAGGTCTTTGCGCGGTAAAATCATGCACAACACAAAAGGGAGAAATCAGTAAAATGTCATTAGTAGTAGCAAAATTCGGCGGTTCGTCGCTCGCGAGCGCCGAACAGTTCCGAAAGGTTTATAACATCGTCAAAGCAAACCCCGACAGGCGCTATATCGTTCCGAGCGCGCCCGGCAAGCGCTTTGCGGACGATATCAAGGTCACCGATATGCTCTATCACTGCTATGCTCTTGCCGCCGAGGGGGAGAACTTCGACGAAGAGTTTGAGCAGATCCGCAAAAGATTTACCGACATCGTCGATGAACTGGGGTTGGATCTGGATCTCAGCGATGAATTCCGCCGCATCAAGTCGGCGTTTGAGAGCAGCGCGGGCAGCGACTATGCCGCGTCGCGCGGAGAATACTTAAGCGGCCTCATTTTAGCCAATTATCTCGGCTACGACTTTGTCGACGCGTCTAAATGCGTGCGCTTCAACGAGGACGGCAGCTTTAACATGGATTTCACCATCGAGCGCACCGCTTTTCACCTGTCGCACCATGAGCGCGCCGTCATCCCCGGTTTCTACGGCAAGCGCCCCAACGATACGGTCAAGACCTTCTCGCGCGGCGGTTCGGACATCACCGGCTCGCTCGTTGCGCGCGGAGCGGGCGCCGATCTGTATGAAAACTGGACCGACGTCAGCGGATTCCTTGTCGTCGACCCGCGCATCGTCAATGGCGCGGAAACGATCAAAACCATCACCTACCGCGAACTGCGCGAGCTTTCCTATATGGGCGCGACCGTCCTCCATGAGGACGCGGTCTTCCCCGTTCATCAAGCAGGCATCCCGATCAACATTCGCAACACCAACGAACCTGAAAGCGCGGGAACCATGATCGTCGCCGACGTCGGCGAGGAAAAGAATCCTCCTCGCATCACGGGCGTCGCAGGTAAAAAGGGATTTTGCGTTATCGCGATTGAAAAAGCCATGATGAACGGCGAGCTCGGCTTCGGCAGAAAGGTGCTGTGGGCGCTGGAGCAAAAGGGCATCTCATTCGAACATTTCCCGTCGGGAATCGACACCATGTCGGTCGTTATCGACGAAAAATACATCGACGGTAAAGAAGATGAGATTATCCGCGCGATCGACGACGAGGTGCATGCGGATTACATTCATATTATCCGCGATCTCGCGCTGATCGCCGTTGTCGGGCGCGGCATGAAGAAGAACACGGGCACCGCCGCCAAGGTCATCGGCGCGGTGGCAAACCGCAATATCAACATCCGTATGCTCGATCAGGGCTCCAGCGAGCTGAATATCATCATCGGCGTCGACGCCGCCGCATTTGAAGAGGCAGTCGCCGCTATTTACAGCGAGTTTCACGAATAATTTTCCGTCGGCGGCGCGGGTTCACCGCTCCCGCCGTATGCAGTATGCGCCGCATACCGCGACAGCGCAGCATTCACCCATCACCCACATCTTAATCAGCGCCGTGATCGGCGGGAGGTATTATAATGGATACTTTTTTTGAGCAGATCGTTGTTAAAAAACCAAGCGCGGCGGAAACGGCGCTTAAAGTTGCCGCGGCGATACTCGGCGGCGCGGCTGTGCTGCTGCTTATCTGGCT
Source organism: Acutalibacteraceae bacterium (assembly GCA_051881675.1). Classification (GTDB taxonomy): domain Bacteria; phylum Bacillota; class Clostridia; order Oscillospirales; family Acutalibacteraceae; genus CAKRRH01. The sequence goes on along the minus strand of JBJEQI010000170.1, from coordinate 768 downwards.
GTCGCTGACCCCCATTCTCGGCATACTCTCGTTTTTGCTGTTTCCGATCGCGGTGGGGCTGGGTGCGCTGCTGATCTATTTGCTTCGGAACACCTATGTCGAGTTTGAGTATTCCATAACCAATGGCAGCTTTGACATCGACAAGATCAAGGGCAAGCGCAAGCGCAGCCGTATGATCAGTCTGGAGTGTATCGACTTCGAGGAGTTCGGCGTATATGACGCCGCCGCGGAATCAAGGCTGCGGGAAAGAGAATTCGGCGGCGTAGTCTTCGCCGCAACCCGCGGGGAAGACGGGCTGTTTTATGCCGTTTCGCGCCATAAAACGCTCGACACGGTGCTGATCGTCATCGATCCGGACGAGCGCATCAAATCCGCGCTGAAAAAGTTTATTCCGAGGCAGGTGCAGGGAAATGTACTCAGTGGGGCTGGATCTGCTGAAAATTGAGCGGATACAAGCGCATATCGACCGCGGTGACCGCTTTTTCGAGCGGTTTTACGGCGAGCAGGAGCGAGCGGAGCTGTCCCGCCGCGGCTGGAGCGCCGAAACTGCCGCGGGGATGTTCTGCGCCAAGGAAGCCTTTTCCAAAGCGCTCGGCACCGGCGTGATCGGCTTTTCGCTGAATGAGGTGCAGCTGCTGCATAATGAGGCGGGCGCGCCGTATTTTGCGCTCTCGGGGCGCGCAAAGGAGATTGCCGACAGCCGCGGACTGTGCTTTTCGGTCAGCATTTCGCATACCGAAGACACGGCGGGCGCGGTCGTAATCGCAA
>JBJEQI010000169.1:0-2131 GCA_051881675.1 Acutalibacteraceae bacterium | reverse complement strand
GCTTTTTGCAGGCAACGCAGCCGATCTGCGCGTTGCGGCACATCTCGCAGATGTTATCATACTCATCGGGGTTAAAGGTCTTGTGATATTTATTGATCATGCAGACCTCGGGATGCCCCTTATCCGAAACCTTGATGCGCGAGGTATCGGTCACAGCGGAACGAATCTTTTTGTCAACCTCTTCCTGCGGGTCGGAAAGATAAATTGCGTTGCCGAGGCTCTTGCCCATTTTGGCATTGCCGTCCAGCCCCGCGAGGCGCGGCGTATCCGACAAAAGCGCCTGCGGGACGGTGATGATGTCCTCGCCCTTGCCGTAAAGTTCGTTAAACCTGCGGGCAATCTTGCGCGCAAGCTCAATATGCGGCAGCTGATCGTCGCCGACAGGCACCAGATCGGCATTGCAGAAGGTGATGTCCGCCGTCTGCGAAACGGGATAGCCCAAGAAGCCGTAGGTCATGTCGTTATAGCCGTAGTTCGCCGCCTCCGACTTGATCGTCGGGTTGTGGCGCAGGGTGTTGACCGACACGAACATCGAATAAAATACCGTCAGTTCGGCGATTGCGGCAACATCCGACTGCTGAACAAAGGTGACGTTCTCGGGGTCCAGCCCGACCGAAAGATTGTCGATCGCAACCTGAAAAATGCTGTCGTTGATCAGTTCGGGATTTTCAAAATGCGTGGTCAGCGCCTGAACATCGGCAAGCAGGATAAAGGTATCATACTCGCTTTGCAGACGGACCCTGTTTTTAAGACTGCCGACAAAATGACCCAGGTGCAATTTACCCGTGGTGCGGTCGCCGGTCAGAATACGTTTTTTCGATTCCATTCCATAACGCCTCTCTCAAAATAGCATAAATAGCAAGCCACCTACTGTGACAAGAATTATTTCTCGCTGAGCGCACGCTTGAGCCAGACAGACCCGATGTCCATCGCCTCATAAAGCCCTGCTTTTTCGCTGCTTTTTACAGCCGCTTTTTTCTTATCGGTCACCGATTCCGAGCGGATCAGCTCCACCAAAACCTTGGTTGCGGAGCGAATATCCGCCGTCTTTTCGGCGGCAAGCACCGTCAGCCTAATCACATATTTATCCGCCGTATTGCCGTAATACAGCACATCGCCGCAGCGAACCAGCGGCAGGCCCTTATAATTCAAAAATTCATTCGCCAAAGCCATATAGTACACACCTTTCATGCAGTATTATCTGATGTTGATTCAATGAAAACGATCATTTTGAGCATTAGACCACGCCCCGCCCGACGATGGGCAAAGCACCATTAATCGCGTATGCAATTATTATATCATTTCATCCGCTTAAAGTCAACATATAATCACAGCCCACCCGACGCGAAAACAGCGGTCCGAAGCTGAACCGCTGTTTTTTTACACATTTTACCGCTGTTTGACCGCCAAAAGCCGCATGGCGTTCAAAACGGCGATCAGCGCCACACCGACGTCGGCAAACACCGCCGCCCACATATTCGCCAGACCGAAGGCGGAGAGAATGAGAATCGCGAGCTTAACGCCGAGCGCCAAAACAATATTCTGCACGACCACACGGCGGGTCCTGCGCGCGATACCGAACGCTTTGACGATCAGCGACGGCTTGTCGTTCATCAACACGATGTCCGCCGCCTCCACCGCGCAGTCCGCCCCTGCCGCGCCCATGGCGAAGCCGACGTCCGCGCAGGCAAGAACGGGCGCGTCGTTCATGCCGTCGCCGACAAACGCCGTTTTGCCGTCTTTGCCGTATCGCTCGACGCAGTCGACCTTATCCTGCGGCAGCAGTCCCGCATGATAATCGATCCCCAGCTTTTGCGCGACCTTCATAGCCGCCGATTCGTTGTCGCCCGTGAGCATAACGACGCGACGCACGCCGAGGCCGCGCAGCGCAGAAACTGTTTGCGTCGCGTCGGGCTTAATATCGTCGGCAAGGCAGATCGTGCCCGCGTATTTGCCGTTCACCGCCACATGAACCGCCGCGCCGATAACCGGCTCCGGGGTAATGCCGAGCTCGCTCATGCTCCGCTCGGAGCCGACGGTCACGGTATCGCCGTCATATACTGCGCGAACGCCGAACGCCGCGCGCTCGGTGAGAGATTGCAACTTTTCGCGGTCGATTGCTCTTTTATTC
>JBJEQI010000168.1:0-2134 GCA_051881675.1 Acutalibacteraceae bacterium | reverse complement strand
GGCGTACGGCAAAAAAGGACGGCAAAAGCGCTGGCGCTGTCGGCGCTGCTGCTGACAGCGGCGTTTATCCTCATGCTGATACTGTACCGATGATCGGACACCGACGGTCATCGCCGCATTCGGGCAGGGTGCGTCTTATCGCGATTCCACCAGCACCGCCTGCACCAGATAGCGGGAGCTTCTGACCCCCTCCACGCAGGTGCTCAAGGTAATAATGCGGCTGTTTCGGTCAAACGACACGCCGCTTTTCACATTTTTGGTCATCGACTTCGGCGCAAGGGTCGACTCAAGATATTCCATGAGAACCTCTTTGTCGGAAAAGTCAAATGAATTGAGAATGTGGCGGCTGTCATACTCATAGGCAGCATAGATTTCATATTTCAGCGTTTGCTGCGGCGTATAGATGTAGATATAGCGGTTTTTGTTGAAGAAATCCTCGTCCTTGAACTGATAAAGCGGGCGAAAATAGCCGTTGTTGCGCCAGTTATGACCATACAGCACGGTAACGGGGCTTAAAAAACTCGCATTGTTCTTTTTTTCCATATAGATCTCGCCCGCCGAAGTATAGTCCCTTTTATAATTGTGATTCAGATAGTAGTCGTCATCCTCAGCCGAGGGGCGCATGACGGGATAGTCAATATCGGTGCCGTCGACCCGAATCCAGGCGACAACCTCGGGATTCACCTTTTTCAGCGCGGCAAAGTCGATTCCGCCGGGGTTAGTCGGCGCGGCGGAGGTGCCCTGCGCTGTCGATTGCGTATACTTTGCCCGATCTTCGTCTGACATACGCTGACCCGAAATCAGGAATATCAAATATGCAATACATAACAGCACGACGATCACAGCCGCGATCAACACGGCTGTCCACAGCCTTTTTTTGGAAGATTCAGTCATTTCAGATCACCGTCAAAACAAGTTTTGCAAAGCGAATACGCCGAGCGCTGAAAGGCGCCGCGGCAGACCGCTTTATTTCTTATATATTTTAGCACACCTGCACGGTCATGTCAAATCAATTATATCTGCCGACATAGTATACCTTCCGATATGGCGGATTTTTGGACGCAAAGCCTGCGGGCAGATATTTCCGCCCGTGCCTCTCTCATCATCCTGCCCCGCCGATCAGCGCCCCTGCTCATCATCCTGCCCCGCGCGTATCCGCATTTCGCCCGCGCATACTGTTGCGGCGCAGAATGTTGCGGCGCAAACCGTTGCCGCACAAATCATTGCCGCAGCAATCCGCCCCTCTCACCGCGCCGCCACGGTATCGCATACCGCGGTATCGCGTATCATATCGCGGCGAGCCGCCGTACCCCGCACCATACATAAAGCACAACGCAAAAAAGCACGCCTTTCATTGAAAGACGTGCTTTTACGCATGATTCATCCATACGGCACATTAAGCAGAAATTCTGCCGGCTTGCCGCGCAAACTGCTCGGAATTTGAAATCCGATTATTTGCTGAGCTTTCTCTTGGCAGCATAAGCTGCGCCGAGAGCTGTAACGAGAGCAACCGCAACAGCGCCGAACGGAGCATTACCGGTTTCGGGAGATGTGTTGGAGTTGTTGCTGTCGCCGCCCTGGTTAGCGTCATCCTCGAAAGAAGCTTCGATGGTAACATCGGACTTCGGGATGATGACGATAGTTTCATCGGTCAGAGCGCCGCTGGCGATCTCGTAGTCACCGGTAATTACCCAGCCGGCAAACTTTGCGCCGGATGAAACGGCAACCTTAGCGGTGATGGAGCCGTCTTCATTGACGATCTTCTCAACTGTGCCGTTGTTAGCGTTAGCAGAAACAACCTCAACCTTAAACTTAACGGGAGCCGTCGGGCTTTCAGCTGCAAAAGCAACCATCGAAAAACTGGCGATCAGCGCGAATACCAAAAGTGATACTAATACCTTTTTCATTGTAAAATCCTCCAAGTACAAAATATTGCTTGATTGGATTATATCACAATGATTCCGAAATGTAAAGAGTTTTTCTAAAATTTTTTTGAAAAATATCTGAAATTCCTCTTGACAAACCGAAGCGGCTTTGTTATAATTCTAAACGTCATTTGAAATGCGAGTGTGCTGGAATTGGCAGACAGGCACGTTTGAGGGGCGTGTGTCTTTGGCGTACGGGTTCAAGTCCC
>JBJEQI010000167.1:0-2148 GCA_051881675.1 Acutalibacteraceae bacterium | reverse complement strand
CGAAGATCACCGACATCGACTACGATAAGAAGAGAGTCAGCCTCTCGATCCGTGCGCTTCTCCCCGAGGAGCCTGTTGAGGCAGCGGACGATAACGCTGTTGAGATGCCTTCGTTCATCTCGACCGATGACGCTGAGTCGATCGCTAAGGCCGCTCAGGCGATCGCCGCCGAGGAAGCCGCTGAAGAGGCTGCTGCCGAGAGCGAGGAATAATTCGCCAAAAAGCGCCGAGGTGTCAAATGAGCGCCGCTTGGCGCCGTTTGGCACTGTGCTTTGTACGAAGATGAATAAAACAGCCGCAGATTTCTGCGGCTGTTTTTGCGTGTGTGGAACTGTATGTGCATCTGTGTGCGCGGCTGTGTGCGGACTTGCGTTTGCGAATGAGCGGTATGCAAGCGGGCAGCGGTTATCCAATGTGCGCACAGCGCGATCAAGGCAAAAAAATAAAGCCCTTTTTTGAAAAAGGGCTTGGAGCTGTTAACCGGATTTGAACCGGTGACCTCTTCCTTACCAAGGAAGTGCTCTACCTGCTGAGCTATAACAGCAAATGCATCATCAACAAATAATATTATATGAAAAACAAGGCGGTTTGTCAAGATGTTTTTTAAAAAAGTTTTCAGATAATGATAGTTTTTTCCATTATCGCCGAAAACAGAGCAAAAAACAAAAATTATCCTTTACAACGGCGCGAAAATATTGTAAAATTATCTTAAATAAACAAAAGTAAGGATATGATAAATATGTCAGCGAAATATAAGCGCATTTTGCTCAAGCTCAGCGGTGAGGCGCTTGCCGGCGCGAACAAGTTCGGTCTGGATTTTGACAAAGTGCTTGAAATATGCCAAAGCGTGAAAAAGTGCGCCGATATGGGCGTGGAGATCGGCGTTGTCGTCGGCGGCGGAAACTTCTGGCGCGGCCGTTCGAGCGGCAAAATGGACCGTACCCGCGCCGATCACATGGGTATGCTCGCAACGGTTATCAACTCGCTGGCGCTGGCGGACGGCTTGGAGCAGGCGGGCGCGGAGGTCAGAGTGCAGACCGCGATCGACATGAAGCAGATTGCCGAGCCGTATATCCGCAACCGCGCGACCCGTCATCTGTCCCGTGGGCGTATCGTCGTTTTCGGCTGCGGAACGGGTAATCCTTTCTTCTCGACCGATACCGCCGCGGCGCTCAGAGCCGCCGAGATCGAGGCGGAAATCGTGCTCAAAGCCACCAATGTGGACGGCGTTTACGACTGTGACCCCAAGCAGAATCCCGACGCGAAAAAGTATTCCGAGCTTTCCTATCTCAATGTCCTCAACGACGGCTTAAAGGTGATGGACAGCACCGCCGCCTCGCTTTGCATGGACAACAAGATCCCGATTATGGTCTTTTCGCTGGATGATCCCGATAATATTATACGGGCGGTCAGCGGCGAGGATATCGGAACGATCGTGAAATAAGCGCGGCTGAAAGCCGATCATCATTGAAATAAATTCAGAAACGGAGAATCAACTATGAACGAGATAATGCAGCTGTGTAACGACAAAATGAACAAGGCTATCGCCGCACTCGACCGCGAGTTTTCGTCGGTCAGAGCGGGAAGAGCCAACCCTACCGTGCTGGATAAGATCACGGTGGATTATTACGGTGTTCCCACGCCGATTCAGCAGATGGCGGCGGTTTCGGTGCCCGATCCGCGCACGATCATGATACAGCCGTGGGATATGAGCACTCTCAAAGAAATCGAAAAGGCGATTCAAGCCTCCGATCTCGGCATCAATCCGAATAACGACGGTAAAGTCATTCGGCTGAATTTCCCGCCGCTGACCGAAGAGAGAAGAAAAGACCTCGTTAAAGAGATCAAAAAGTACGGCGAGGAATGTAAGGTCGCCGTCCGCTCGATTCGCCGCGATATTCTCGATAAGTTCCGTGCGGAGAAGAAAGAGGGCAATATCACCGAGGATGATATGAAAGATTACGAGAAAAAGGTTCAGGACGCCACCGATAAGTTCTGCAAGGAAGCCGATTCTCTCACCGCCGATAAAGAAAAGGAAATTATGTCGATATGATCTTGCTTGCAGGATCAGCGGCGAAATAGTGCCGGTCTGCTCTCTTGTGCGGTTTGCTTGCGCAAGGGAGCCGCTTGCTTGTTAATCGGGCGGGG
>JBJEQI010000166.1:2306-9409 GCA_051881675.1 Acutalibacteraceae bacterium | reverse complement strand
TTGACAAATGCGGACAATTCTTGTATAATCTTAAATGTTGACCACGCAGTGGCGACCATATGGTGGGTATAGCTTAGTTGGTTAAAGCGCCAGTTTGTGGCACTGGAGACCCTCGGTTCGAATCCGAGTATCCACCCCATTAGCAATCTGCAAGGCTCATATAAACTTATGAGCTTTGCACGTTGCTCAATTTCGTATATAATCGGCAGCCGTGCCGAACGACACGGCTAACCGTTATATGTTGTTTAGCATAACTCTGTGGTTGTCGTTTCCTGCGTCCGCCTTGATTTCGGCTTTGGGCGCGTATGTCCGATCGTTGCTATGCAACGCAGGCACGCTCGCTCTGAAAAGTTCAGAGATCATCGCATACTATCTATGGATTCGGTATGTTGCGGCGACAAGGTCACACTTACTATTCAGTTGTGCATATATAATCGGGGTTGCGCCCCCGGTTATAACAAAAGAAAAGTCTTAATCGCGGAGTACACAAACGCAATTAAGACTTGACAATTTATCAAAAGTGGTGTAGAATATCCACTAATGAACGGTATAAAATCTCGATAGCGAGCCGTATACTCGTTATTTGAGTGGTTGGAGCGACGCGACCAACGTCGCTCCGACCTACTGTTTATTATTTTTGGTTATATTATACCGCTCTATTTAAGGTTTGTCAAGTTTTTATTTAAATTTTTCCATTTGCCGTAATCAAGAGCTTTTCATGAAAAATAAATTGTAAAAAATTACGGTGACCGTAAATTTTCCGATCACGAGTCACTATCCATAAAACAAAAATTACGGTGACCGTAATTTTTTCTTATCAGGATATTTCTTGAAAGCTGCGCTTGACAAACGCCGATAAATCGCATATAATAAAAACACAAGGTGCTGACCGATAGACGGTTAGTCCAAAGTATAGTTTAGAAGTAAACCGATAAATTGGAAGTTTGGCGGTTTACTTCTTTTTTATTTCTATTACGGTGTAAAGGATTACAATTAAAATAATCGCTATGTACTCCATAACATCACCCCCCTTTTGCAAGAGGGACAAAAAGAAGCTCATCCCTCTTATCGAGAGGGACTAACCGCCTACCGTTTAGGTCAACACCCTGGTGCAGGATGTTCCTGCACCGGTATTTTATCATATACAGTCGAATATGTCAACTGCAACTCTGCGCCGGGTATAAGTATCACAGAGATCAGCTGAGCAGTAAAAATTATGGTGACCGTAAGTTTTCTGATCATGAATTAATATCCGAACATAAAGCAAAAATTACGGTCACCGTAATTTTTTACCCGAGCGCAAAATTTTTGCTTTTTTGAAAACATAATTCTGCATGATCGGAATCACTGTTCTGTTTGATGAGCCAGTATCCAATTCAGTAATTCATTTAAGCTGCACTTTCCGGAAGCAATACCCAAAATTATATCTGTTAATTCATCCTGCGAATAATCAATCTCAATTTTATTCAGTACAAGAAAAACGAGCATTGCGTGCGCACCGATACGCTTGTTTCCGTCTATAAAGGCATGATTCTTTACTAATCCAAAGCAAAGCCGCGCCGCTTTTTGCTGAATAGACGGATACATATCTGCGCCGTTGAAAGACTGAAACGGCGCGCTCAGCGCCGAATTAAGCAACCCCTCATCACGCACTCCGCCCGTTCCGCCTGTTTCCCTTATCAGCTGATCGTGCATGGCAAGGAGCTGCTCCTTTGTCAAAATTATCATTTGGCAAGCACCTCATATGCTTCTCGGTTCTTAATCATCAACCGATTGGAAATTTCTAAAACATCCTCATTATCCGCAATCTGCTCTTTTTCCGCGGCTTCAAATTCTATCAGCAAATACCGCGGCGTATTGTTCTTCAATATAATAACCGAGCCGTTTTCGTCGACCATTCTTGCAATACGCGAAAAATTTTGATTTGCCTCTGTGATTGAAACAAGATTATTTGTGTTAATATTCATAAATAAACCTCCTAACATTCTCTGTAATTATATTATACACAATTATTAGGATATATTCAACCTATTTTTAAATATTTTTTTATTAATTCCCTCAGCGCAAAGTTTTCACCTTTCCTTTCCCTATCGGTATTATAATTCCCGTTTCAATTGCAGCAGTCCCGTGCGCTCCTGTTCGCTGTATTTATACACTCCCGGCTCGCCCGTTATTCTCGCCGGCGCGTCCGCAGACGCTCATATTGCCGGCGATTCCTTTTTTCGCCAGCTCGGCATATAGGATAGATAGATATAAAAAATACGCATTTAGAATAAAAGAATATAGTGTTTTCATGCCGCTGCACAGCTGCGGATAAACCGACTTTCGACATCACGGCAGCGGATAAACCGACAATGGCGAAAGCTGCGTCAAAACAGCGGCTTTTTTCAGCAGAATTACCGACAAAATGCCGCAGCTTCGCAGCAGAAGACAGCCGTGCCGCAAAATGGGCATAAAAAAGCAAGCCGTCTGCATAACAGACAGCTTGAAAATAATAGTATGAGGGGTTAGTCCGCTTCGATCAGCGGGCGGTCAGCCGATCAGCGCATACCCGTGACCGGCGGCACAGTTATACAGCGCCGTCAGCTTGTAGGCTCTCACGTTGCGTATTTCGCCCGAAATGCGGTTAAATCGGTCGAGCAGATCGGTTATGTTCTCTGAATCAACGCTCATCAGAGCTTCTCTGACAGCCTCTGACGGCACGCTCTCGCCGCCGACCGAAAGATACGGCTGAATACTGCAAACTGCGTCAGTCATGATCTGCACAATGCCGTCGATATCTGCGGGTGAATACGGCGTACCGTTCAGCGTTTTGCGGTTCTCGATCAATACGTCGTATTCAATGTTGGCGCGGATGACGGCACGAATCTTCTCACGCTCCTCAGCCGTGAGCGCGACTTCCCTTACTTCGGCGGTCTGAATAATCCCGCGATCAGACTTGCGGGCGATTTTCGGTTTCTCCTCGGCACGGATTTCACGCGGCGAATCGGTCAGCTCATATCCCCACCCGAACAAGCCCGTTTGTTCGTCAATCAGGCGGCGCTGAATCAGATATCCGACCGATTTCAGCTCGTTCCACGCCGCGTCGGTGGAACTGCGTTGCAGTCGTAGGCGTTTCATCAGCTCGTCCTTGCTGATCGTCACCGCATTGCCGTGACGGCGCAGTTCGAACAGACGCTGCATGGCGATATAGATTCCTTTCGCCTTGAGCGAAACGGCGCTGTCTTTCAGCAGCGAAACGGGAACCGGCGTAAAGTAACCCATATTATATACGGTATGCTCACCGTGGCGGGCACTGTATGCCCGCGCCGCTGACGCCCTTAAACAGCTTGTATCGGGGAGATCGGCTCGGACGTTCGCGTACAGCTCATACCGCGCTTCAAAACGATTCTCGCCGCATGGCAGCATAATCACTTTCAAATACTTGCGGCGCAGCTCACGCCATGCTGGCACAAAGGCGGAGCCGCGCTTGCAGCAGCGGCGCGCCGCCTTTTTCAGGCTGCCCGAAAACCCGGGCAGGGTGAGGTAAAACGAGCATACCGACCACAGCGCCTGTATTTCGGGCGACTCGTCCCTCAGCGTCTGCGGCAGTCGTATAAATTGGGTTGTTTGTGTACTCATAATTATTTTCCTTTCTAATGAAAAAAGGCTCAGCCGATCGGTCAAGCCTTTTTATTTTACATATGAAGATTTTTTCTTTGGCGCCGCTCCTGTTCTGACTGCTCCTTTGGGCTTTGCCGTAAAATCAATTGATACTTTTCAAGCTCGGACTGCAAAAACGCTACGTTAAATCGGTCGTCCTTTTCAAAATAAGCAAATTTCAAATCTGACATAGATAACCTATGCAAATCGTTGCTCGAAACCACACGGTACAAAACCTTATCCTGTCCGCTCTTTTCCGAGCGTTTCAGTTCGCTGTACTTTCTCATGTTATCGACTTTATTGGCTCTGTCAAGCTCGTTTTCATAGCTCAACCCCACCGCAGTGCAAACTTTTTGCAGATCATCGCGAAAAACAAGAACGGTATATTCCGTTCCCCGCCTGAAATAGGAAAAATCCAGCCCGGCTTCATCCAGCTCGCACATCTGCTCCGCGCTGATCTTCATTTTGTAAAGCGCGCGATCTTGAAGCTTGCTTTGCGCCTTCATCAGCCTGTATCTGAATTTTTCTTCTCGCAGCTCCTCGACGCTTTTACAGCTCGAAATGTCAATGCCGAGCGCTGCGGCGACGATATTTTCATGAATGGATTTAAACGTAACCGTACATCTGTCGGGACGAATGATACTGGAATAAAATATGCCGAGCTTCTCGAATTTCGGAATATCCGTCGGCTTAATTTTAATAGTAGACGTTCTCCCAGCTGTATTTTTCAGCCATAAATACGGCACATTTTCGATTTTCAGATAATTCGGGCGATACTCTCCGCGAGGCTCCTGCGGCTGAAACGCCTTTGCCTGATTCGGATCGTCGTGTGAATCGGTACGACGGCGCGTTTTTGATTTTCTGAAAATCCTTGCCAATGCTCGAGCAAGCCGTATTCTTTTGCCGACTCGCTGCGCTTGCGGCATATTCCCGCTGATCTTTTCGGATATCACGTCTGCCGCCTTAATATTAGCAGCGTCAAGCTCCGATTTCAAATCCGTCTGCTCCCGATCGCGAAAAAACCGCTCGATTTTTGCAGCTTCCGTCTGTGTTTCATCGGGCGGCACTTTTCGCTCCATTTGCTGTGGGGCAACTGCCGACGTCTGTATTCCGAGCGCACGTTCGATATTTGCTTTGCAATATTTTACTCCGAATTGACGGGCTAAGGTATCGAGGCGGATTCGATAATCGCCGACTGCGACGGTGATGTTTTTATTCGTCCAATAAGCCTCATAGCCCCGCTCGGTCAGGTAGGCGTTAAACTGATCAATATTATGGCAGCAGTCAAGCGCACGGTCAAGATCGTTCGACAGCTTCACTTTCCACGATTTTCCTTTCCTCGCAAGCTCATAGGTATCCTTATCCAGCGATACACAGCCGGAGTGATTTTGAATAACCGAGAGTCCGTAAAGCCTGCACAGCTCATCCGAGCTTTCCCGAAAATTGGCAAGCGTCGTCTGATTATTCAAAAACTTTTTGCCTGTGATCTGATTGACGCTGTTAATGATAATATGCGTATTAATATGATCGGTGTCTGTGTGCGTAGCAATTATGTATTGATAGCCCGGGAGATTCTTTTCAGCAAACTCGCATGCAAACCGATGAGCAAACTCGGGCGTCACCTCACCGGCAGGAAAGGACTGAATCAGCTGGTGCGCCAGCAGCTTGTTATCCTTGCCCGCAAGCTGCCTTACCAGCGCCATATCACTGTAAACGGTATCCTCGCAGCAGTCATGAAAGGTCAAAAGGCTGCCGCCCTGCGTCTTGGATTCCTGAATACAATATTGAATCAGTCGGGCGAGGTGATCTCGATCGGAAACTGACAATATTTTGTTCACCGCCACATTCGTCACTCCTTTATGTATTTTTCAATCATTAACCGCAGCTGCAAAAAATCTTTCTGAATTTGCGAAAATTCGCCTCCCTCAAACGCATGATATGTATTCATGATTTTGACTGCCTGGTTGATGTTGTGACCGATGTAATTGACCTCCCGAATCAAGCGCCGCAAATCGGTATAGTCCTTAATCTTTCGACCGAGTGCCGCCCGTCGGACATATTCGCTGACCGACATATTCATCGCCCCGGCTTTTTCCCGGATACGTTCAGCCTCTGCTTTTGTCAGTCGAATCGGCATTATTTTTTCGCGCTTATTCGTGCCGATCGCTCCCCTCTCCTTTTATTTGTAATCATCAAAATCATTTCCGAAAATGCAAAAAGCATTTTCGAAAATCACCTTTTCCTTTTCAATTTTCTCGGCGAATCAGCAGGATTCGCCGCAATTGAAATCGTCAAAAAAGCACCATGTTTTCAAAGGGCTTTTTATTGACGGCAAGCATAGATTTTGTATATACAAAATCGCTTGACAGGGAGAACCCTGTACCCCTTGCAAAGCACGGCTGAAAACAGCCGCGCTGCACGAACATCCTTTTGCAAACAAAAGGATGAAATCGCCGTTCGGCTCAAAAATCTAAACCGTTACGATCGGACGAATCGTCTTCAGCAGCGGAGAAAGAATATCGCCGTAAACCGAAGCGTTAGCGGAAATGCAATTGCTGTAACTCGGATTATAATTGAGCCGATATGCCCTGCACCCGCCGCGTGCAAGATTGCGACGCAGGGATTTGAAATCATCATCCGACACAGGGTAAAAAGCGTAACAGAGCTTATCGGAAATCGGATTATCACGAATAAACTCGGTCAGTCTGTCTATTTCCCACGGAGCGCTCGGGCAGACCAGCACACTAACGGCGCTCTTATAAAACTCGTCGCCGGCGTTCGCAATATTTCCGAAATCACATATCAAAATTTTGTGATGTGCCGCCGCGGCGACGCCGTCGCTGTAAATATGCACTCCGCCGAACAGATTGCTTTTCAGCTGATAATATTCCGCAAGAGATCGGTAAACCGATTCCCCGACGACCACCCCGACGCTGTATTTTTTACGCGCCAAATACTGACCCATTTCGAGCGCTGTTTTCGTACAGCCCGCTCGGGAAAATAAGCTGCCGACGCCGATGATCACATTGCCGAGATAAAAGTTCTGCACCGTTCTTTTTTCGACCACTTTATCAATAATAAGAACGCGAAGCTCCCCGTTTTTCATGCTCGCCGGCGGCTCGCTTTTAGACTGCTCGAGCAGCAGTCTGTCGCGCTCCTGCGCCGCCTGTCTGTACTCGGTATCATCCAGCAAATATTGCTTGACGTCCTCGAGCGCTGCATTTTGAAACAAGACCCTGTTCACTTCGTCCTCGGTAATATTCCCGTCAACAAAATCATACACTCCGTGCCTGACAAGAAAATCCGTAAACCCTTTCTTTTCATACGGCAGATCGCCGATAAAGAATACGATTTTCAGTTTTGGCTTCAGGCGGCGCAGGGTCTTTACTATTTCACGAAATTCCGTCTTTCCCTGCAAAGAGGTCGACAATACCACACACGCGGGATTGCGGTTGATCACT
>JBJEQI010000166.1:0-2206 GCA_051881675.1 Acutalibacteraceae bacterium | reverse complement strand
GATCACTTGCTCCCGACGTTTGACAGTAGTTAAAACTGAAATTCCCGCGAGCCGCGAGATATATCTTTCTATCGTTTTCTCGCCCACGGCAAGCACAGCATACATTATAGATCACCTCACTGCTCAAAATACCTTTTAAACTCAATTAATTCCCTTAGGATACTTTCCGCCGTAACATTATCCCACGCATTACGTTTGCTCGATGACAGAACGAATAAAACCGAATTGCGCGCAGAGGTTTCGGCATGGAAAACAAACCTCGAGCGGACGTCGACTGTATGCAGCAACGACAGTCTGTCGCTGTCCGTCACATAATATCTCGGTGTATCGAGCTTTGCATACTCGATCAATAATTCATCGTCGACCGCACTGCCGTAATACAGCTCAGAGTTCAAATAAACCGAGCAATCGCTCAGCGCATACTTTTTGCATAGTTCGTCGGCAAAACAACGAATTGTTTTAATCTGCAACACTGAATCTCACCCTCCCTCAATTCAAAAATACGCTTTGACGCGCGCTATCCATTCGGCAAGCACGTCGGCGACTGATTTATTATTAAAAATTGCCGTCAGCACGGCGGACAACAGAACCGACCCGACAACCGACAGCAAGATAACGATAACAATTCTGAAAATTCCGAAAAAAGCCGCTGACAATCGGTTTTTTCGGCGCGAGAGCCGAAGCGCCTTATAGTTGTCTGACTCGGAATATATATCGTCAAACAGAATCCTTTTATGTTTCATAAGCACACCTTTCCCGCGGCGGCGCTCGACGTCCGCCGCGGTATCATACTATTTAGATTTAACAGCGTTAATATGATCTTGAAATTTGGTAGTTACCGTGCGGTAAATAATATTATTTTCGGGATACTTTTTACGGAACGGATACGGAACATTTTTATAAACAAGGACTCCCTCTCCCACATCGGGGCTGATCAATTTCCCGGACTGTCTTTCCGACAAGCCGTACATATCCGTTATTCTTTTCAGGTTTTCGGGCGCCTGTTCCAGCAAAACAATAAACTGTGAGTTCTGAAGCATGGACTGCGCCGTGGAAAACTCCAAAACTCTCGATATGTTTTGCGTCAGTCCTGTTGCCAATCCGCCGTATTTTCGGAACCGTGCAAACATCTTCTCGAAAAATATTCCCGGCGAATTTTCATCATCGTTTTCGGTATAAAACGTCTGAAACTCATCCACATAAAGCCATGACCAAATCCCGTTTTCAAAGTTTCTGAAAACCTGCTGCTGCACGAAATCCAGCAAGATCAGCATACCCGCCTTTTTCAGATTAGCGCCGAGATCGCGCAAATCGAAGTCAATATATCGGTTAGCAAGATCAACATTTGTCTGATGAGAAAAGATATCGTTTGCGCCTGTCACATACATTTCCAGATACAAATGCAGATCGCCGCAAACATCCTTTTCGGGCTGACAAAGCAGCTCACGGTCAAAGTCGAGAAGCGTGGGCAGATAGCTTCGGTCGAATCCGCTGGCAATGTAGCGCTTATAAGCAAGCATCGTACACCTGGATATAATTGTCTTTTCCTGCGCGGTCAGCGGCGCATTTTTAAATACGCCCATTACGGAAAGCATGAGATCAGCCTTGTTTTTTATAACATCCTCCGAGCCGCTTTGGTTGTCCGCAAGCTCAAAAATATTAATGTAATTTCTGCTGTCGGACGATATTTTAATAACCGTTCCGTTATGAGCCCGGCACTGAGATACAAACTCACTTTCCGCGTCAATCACTATTATACGATCGGTCGACGTTTGATAGAGGGTGTCTTCGATCTCCAGCTTGGCAAACATAGACTTGCCCGAACCCGGTTTTCCCAGGTAAAATCCGTTTCCGTTTTTATCGGATTTACGATCAATGATGATAGGCGTTTTCGACATGGTATCCTCACCGTAAAAATACCCGTCCGGGCTGAAAAGCCTATCATAGGTAAAAGGGAGCAGATTCGCCGTCACACTTGAGAGAAGATAATCGGTTATCCGCAGGTAATCCTGTGCCAGCGGCAGGATTGAGTTCAGCGCGTCTTCCTGGCGCATGACTGCCGAGGCAACTGTTATATGGTGCCGCTGACAAATTCCTTTAATGGATTTTGTAACGCTGTCCAGCTCATTTTTGCTTTTTGCGGACACAGCTATGTATATTCCGACGTCAAAAAGCTCATTGTTGCTCTCAAGATTGGCAAGCATTT
>JBJEQI010000165.1:0-2181 GCA_051881675.1 Acutalibacteraceae bacterium | reverse complement strand
TATCACCGACGGAGATCTTGCGCTTCTGCGCGATGTAGCAGCGGACAACCGTATTAACGCCGGGGTTCAGCTCGCTGGAATTCTCGCGGGTGAACACCTTAACGTCCACAATCGTACCATAAGCGCCGTGAGGCACGCGCATCGAAGTGTCGCGAACCTCTCTCGCCTTTTCACCGAAGATCGCGCGCAGCAGGCGCTCCTCGGCGGTCAGCTCGGTTTCGCCCTTGGGCGTAACCTTACCGACCAGAATATCGCCCGCACGAACCTCCGCGCCGACGCGGATGATACCGCGCTCGTCGAGGTCTTTCAAAGCGTCCTCGCCGACATTGGGAATGTCGCGGGTGATCTCCTCCGGCCCGAGCTTGGTATCTCTCGCCTCGGTTTCGTATTCTTCAATATGAATCGAGGTAAATACGTCTTCCTTGACCAGCTTTTCGTTAATCAGAACGGCGTCCTCGTAGTTATAGCCTTCCCATGTCATAAAGCCGATGAGCACGTTCTTGCCGAGCGCGATCTCACCGTTCTGGGTGGCGGGACCGTCGGCGATAACCTCGCCCTCCTCGACAGCGTCCCCGACATTGACGATCGGCTTGTGGTTGACGCAGCTGCCCTGGTTGGAACGCAGGAAGCTGATCAGATCATAGCGATCGACCTCGCCGCCCTTGACCTCAACCTCAATGCGGTCGGCGTCGACATATTTAACAGTACCTGCGCGCTTGCAGATAACGGTAACGCCCGAATCGACCGCCGCCTTATACTCCATGCCGGTTCCGACAACGGGAGATTCGGTGGTCAGCAGCGGCACAGCCTGACGCTGCATGTTCGAGCCCATGAGCGCACGGTTCGCGTCGTCGTTCTCAAGGAACGGAATCATCGCGGTCGCAACCGAAACGATCATGCGAGGCGAAACGTCCATATAATCCGCCATCGAGCTTTCAACCTCGATAAACTCGTCTCTGTGGCGGCAGTTTACTTTCGGGCGGGCGAATCTGCCGTTCTCATCCAGCGGCTCGTTCGCCTGCGCGATGATATATTCGTCCTCCTCGTCAGCGGTCATGTAAACCACCTCGTCGGTGACGACGCCCGTTTCCTTATCCACGCGGCGATAGGGCGACTCAACAAAGCCGTATTCGTTGATCTTCGCAAAGGTGGCCAAATGCGAGATCAGACCGATATTCGGGCCTTCAGGGGTTTCGATCGAGCACATTCTGCCGTAGTGGCTGTAATGAACGTCGCGGACCTCGAATCCCGCGCGGTCACGCGAAAGGCCTCCGGGGCCGAGGGCGGACAGACGGCGCTTGTGAGTCAGCTCGGCAAGCGGGTTGATCTGGTCCATGAACTGCGACAGCGGTGACGAACCGAAAAATTCGCGGATCGCCGCCACCACGGGGCGGATATTAATGAGAGTCTGGGGAACGATAACATCGCTCTCCTGCGACTGCAAGGTCATTTTCTCGCGAACAACGCGCTCCATGCGGGCAAAGCCGATACGGAACTGATTCTGCAACAGCTCGCCGACCGAACGGATGCGGCGGTTGCCGAGGTGGTCAATATCGTCGATCGTTCCCAAACCGGCGGGCAGACCGCAGATATAGTTCATCGACGCATAAATATCGTCCAGCGTAACATTATTCGGAATCAGCTCGTCGCGGCGAAGGCGGAACTGCTCCTTGATTGCTTCTTCGTCCTCGCAGGAATCGAGGATCTCGCGCAGCACGCCGTAGCAGACGCGCTCGTTGATGCCGCACTCGGTGGGATCGAACGAAACAAAGTCCGCGGCATTAACGGTCTTGTTGGTCAGAATCTTGCGCTCGACCTGCTCGCCCTCATATTCCAGCGTGATATACGCGGTATCGACGCCGAGCTTTTCCAGCTCCAGCGCGCGCTCTTTAGAGATAGTTTCTCCCGCGTCCGCCAGTATCTCGCCCGTAACGGGGTCGACAACGGGGCGCGACAAAGTTCTGCCCGCAAGCCTTGCGGCAAGCGCCAGCTTCTTATTATATTTATATCTTCCGACTCGGGAAAGATCGTATCTTCTCGG
Source organism: Acutalibacteraceae bacterium (assembly GCA_051881675.1). Lineage (GTDB taxonomy): Bacteria > Bacillota > Clostridia > Oscillospirales > Acutalibacteraceae > CAKRRH01. The sequence continues at coordinate 140 of JBJEQI010000165.1, read as the reverse complement.
GTCGAACAGAAGATTGTAAAGATGGGTGCGCGCGCCGTCCACCGTGAAAGGCTCGCCCGGACGAAGCTTTTTATAAACCTCGAGCAGAGCATCCTCCTCATTGGTCGCAGTGTCTTTCTCGAGCGTGGCAAAGAGCCTGT
>JBJEQI010000164.1:0-9533 GCA_051881675.1 Acutalibacteraceae bacterium | reverse complement strand
AGTCCCGTCGCGGCAAGTCCGCTGATCAGACCCGCGACCACAATGTCGGGGCTGACGGCAAGGTTGACCCACATATTCATCCCGACGCCCACCGCCGCCGAAATCAGCGGTATAAAGCGATTGACAGCCTTTGTCGGAACAAGCCGCTTGACGATCCAGCCGACGCACACGGCGCAAATGCACGGAATCACGATCAGATAGCTGCCGAAATCCATAAAGCTCACCTCCCCTTCAAAATCAATACACTAATCTATACGCGTTTCGGCAGTAATTTGCCACCAAACGGCGGCGGTTTTTGTATTTTGGAGTTGAATTCTTCGGGAATTTATTGTAAAATAATAGTATCTATCCTACCGAACTCGTTGCGGTGCGGTGTGATTCAGGCGCAATCGGCGGGATCGCCCGCCCACTGCGGTATTGACGTTTTTTGAAAGAGGGATTTTTTTGGATACGATCATCAGCGGTCAGCAATTTGACGAAGAGCGCGCGCTCTATCATCTGCAAAACGCGCACGTGTCGGACTGCGTCTTCGCAGGGCCTGCCGACGGCGAAAGCGCGCTCAAGGAGTGCCGCGGCGTGACGGTGGAAAACTGCCGCTTTTCTCTGCGCTACCCGCTTTGGCACGCCAAAGATTTTCGGCTTATCCGCTCCGATATGGACGAGCTGACCCGCGCGCCTGTTTGGTATGCTGCCGACGGCGTGATCGACGGCTGCAATATCCGCGGAATCAAGATTCTCCGCGAGTGCGACCGCATCCGAGTGATCAACTGCAAAATCGAATCCCCCGAATTCGGCTGGCGATGCCGCGGCGTGTCGATCGAAAACAGCTCGATCGATTCGGTGTATTTTCTGTTTGAGTGCCGCGACGTCAGTGTGGATAACCTGAAAATGAGCGGCAAATATTCGTTTCAGTACATAGAAAACATGACGGTCAAAAACTCGCATTTGGATACGAAGGACGCGTTTTGGCACAGCAAAAATGTCACGGTGGAAAACAGCGTCGTGAAAGGCGAATACCTCGGCTGGTATTCCGAAAATCTCACGCTGATTAACTGCCGTATCATCGGCACTCAGCCGCTTTGCTACTGCAAGAATCTGCGACTGATCAACTGCACGATGGAGGAAACCGACCTTGCTTTTGAATATTCCGAGGTTTCGGCGGATATTCGCGGGGAGATTTGGTCGGTGAAGAATCCGAAGTCGGGCAAAATCATTGCCGACGGTTACGGCGAGATCGTACTTGAGGACTCGATCATGCCCTCCGATTGCCTGATTGAAACAAGATAAGGCGCATAATTCACTCATATATACAGCAATCCGCCGCGATCGGCGCCATATCGGCATCGGTCGCGGCGGTACCCTATTCAGTGCAAAACAGCTGAAAATTATGCGCATGAAAAAGCATCTGCAACAATACAAAAACTAAGCGCCGCCTTAACCCTCGCAGGAAAAGGCGGCGCTCATTATTTGCATTCATTCAAAAACCAAGCGGGATTATTCAGCGTCCTCTTCGCTCGCCGAATCGTCCTCGTCAAACTCAAACTCAAGGCTTGTTCCGCACTCGGGGCAGGCAATGCTGTCCTCGCAGAGCGTGTCCTCATCGAGATAGATCTCGGTGCCGCACTCGGGGCAGGTGACCTGATAATAATCGTCGTCCTCAGCTTCATCGTCTTCGTCCTCATCGCCGAAAACGAAGTCTTCCAGCTCGGCGAGATCTTCGTCGACTGCGTCAACCTGATCGGTGATGTCGAGAATATCGTCCTCCGCGTCGGTCAGCTCAGCCGCCATATCGTCCAGCAGGTCGATGACCGCCTTCAGAATCTTATCGTTCTTATTGCTCTCGTCCAAGCCCAGACCTTCGGCGAGGCCTTTGATATAAGAAATCTTTTCACAAATATTCATAACTCAAATCTCCCAAACAAAGCGCATGGTCGTTACGCTCTCTCCATGTATTCGCCGGTGCGGGTGTCGATACGGATCTTCTCGCCCTCGTTGATAAACAGCGGAACGCGAATCTCCGCGCCTGTTTCAAGCACAGCGGGCTTGGTAGCGTTCGTAGCGGTGTCGCCCTTAACGCCGGGTTCGGTATCCGTAACTTCAAGCTCAACAAACGTGGGCGGCTCAACACCAAAAACCTTGCCCTTATAGGAAAGGACCTTGCAGATCATTTCTTCTTTGACAAACTTAAAGTTGTCGGAAAGCTCGGTTTTGCCGATCGGCTCGGTTTCATAGGTTTCCATATCCATGAAATAATACAGATCGCCGTCGTTATAAGAATACTGCATTTCCTTGCGCTCAACATAAGCGGTGGGGAATTTTTCGGTCGGGTTGAATGTGCGCTCAACGACCGAACCTGCGATAACATTGCGAATTTTTGTGCGGACAAACGCCGCGCCCTTACCGGGCTTTACATGCTGGAACTCGACGATCTGATAAACATCTCCGTCCATTTCAAATGTGACGCCGTTTCTGAAATCTCCGGCAGTGATCATAAAAGGTACCTCCGATATTTTACAATAGTATATCTTTATTTTACAGCAAATCGCGCTTCATTGCAAGCATTATTTGCATAAATTGCCGCTAATTAAAGAAATTACTGCCGTTATCACGCGCTTTTGCGCTGCTTTTGCGGCAAAACTGCGGCGGTTCGCCCGCGGTCAGTCCTCGGTCAGCCCCACGGCGGCGGTCAGCGCAAGCGAATAGCCCAGCCGACCCAGTCCGCAGATCTGACCCGCGCAAACGGGCGCGATAACGGAATTTGCGCGAAATTCCTCGCGCGCATGGATGTTGGACATATGCACCTCGATAAAGGGAATCTTGACTGCGGCGATCGCGTCCCTGATCGCATAGCTGTAATGGGTATAGGCACCCGCATTGATCACGGCAGCGTCAAATTCAAGCCTCGCCGCATGGATCGTATCAATGATCTCGCCCTCGTGATTCGACTGAAAGAACGCGATCTCCACGCCGAGGGCGCTCGCCTTTTTCGCCAAATCGGCGTTGATCGAATCGAGGGTATCCGAACCGTAGACTCCCGGCTCGCGCTCGCCGAGCAGATTGAGATTCGGACCGTTGATGATCAGAATTTTTTTCATGGGTTAGTTACCTCCCGCATAGGATTCGAAACACTGTTTCATATAAAGAGCGTCCTCCGCCTGCGTGCCCGCCGACTCGCAGATAATAGTCGGCGACAAGTTCCGCTTTGCAATCAGCTCGCCGAGCGGCTCAAAATCGGGGCCGTATATCTCGTCGGCAAAGGTGAGATGCTTTTTCTCCCCGCCCGCGGAATACTCAATTTTGGAAAAATGCGCGTGGAACACGCGCTCGCGCTCCGAGCCGAGGCGGTCTTTGATGCGGTCAAGCGCCGCCGAAAATGCCTCTTTGCTGTTCATTTGCCCGAGGGTGCGAGCATTGAGATGCCCGAAGTCGATGCAGGGGATCAGCCGCTCATCAAGCCTGCACAGCTCGATGACCTCGTCGAGCGTACCGAGCTGGTTGATCTTGCCCATGGTTTCGGGGCAGAGATGAATTTGCGACAGTCCCTGCTCATCCAGCGCGGCAAGCGCCCGTTGCAAGGTATCCTTGGCAAGGGCGAGCGCCTGCTCGCGGGTAATCTTCGAGCAGGAGCCGGAATGAACCACGACCCTGTCGCCGCCGAATTTTTCGACGGCGGCGGCGCTTTGCAGAATATAATCGACCGATTTCAGCCGCTTTTCCTCTTCAACCGAGGAAAGCGAGATATAATACGGCGAATGCAGCGACACCGCTATGCCGAACTCCTCCGCATTCCTGCGAAAAGCGGCGGCGTGTTCATCCGACACCCTCACGCCCCTGCCGCACTGATATTCATAGCAGTCCAGCCCGAATTTGCTCACAAACTCGGGCGCTTGCAGGGTGGACTTATATCCCTGCGCGGCAAAGCTGTCGGCGTTGCCCGCCGGTCCGAATTTTGCACCCATTGCGATACATCCTTTCACGGTATAATCGAAGAAAAGCCGATCAGTTTTTCTGATACCGGCGCCGAAAATGCTTCTCAATCCGCCGCTTGATCCGAAACGACAGCTTGCTCTCCGGCTCGATGATTTCGAGCCAAAAGGTTCGGATTCCGGCTAAATTTCCGCCGAGAATATCGGTAAAAAGCTGATCGCCGACCAGCGCCGCCTCGCTTTTTTCGCAGCCGAGCTTGCGGATGGCTTTATTGATCTTAAACGGGAGCGGCTTCATCGACATATAGAAATAATCCAGCCCGACGCTTTCGGCAAAGCGGGTCAGCCTTTTTGGCTTGGCGTTGGATAAAATATACAGCCCGACTCCCGCCGCGCGCATTTCGGCAATCCACCGATCCACACCGCCGACGGCGCGGTCGGTGTGATAAACGGCGAGCGTATTATCCACATCGAGCAGCAAACAGCGGATTCCGCGCTCGGTCAAAAACTCCGGCGTTATTGCAAAGATATTCTTCATCATATACGTCGGCTTAAAAATCGGCATAGCGTTGAATCCCCCGCAAACAAACTAAAAAACAAAGGCGGACAGATAACTGCCCGCCTGATAAATCGGCATAAACTGCACTGAGTAAGCTACCCAAAAACGGACTGTTATGTAAAAACAACCGAGCTTTGATAACTGATCAGCTTTTATTTATACTTACGTTTACGAGCCGCCTCTGACTTCTTTTTGCGCTTAACAGAAGGTTTTTCGTAGTGTTCTCTCTTACGAACTTCCTGAATAACGCCATCTCTCTGAGTAGCACGCTTAAAACGTCTGAGAGCGTTTTCCAATGACTCGTTTTCTTTGATACGAACCTGACTCATTTATATTCCCTCCCTCCGGACGAAATCTGCCGACAGGTTTTTACGCCGCCGAAACAGCGAAAACCCGCGAGCTGACCTCTATCAAGGGTATTTGTATAAAATAATACAACAAATATTATACTATTTTTCAAACAAAATGTCAATAGCTAATTTTACGGTTTTACCACAATATTAACAAGTTTTCCCGGAACATAGATCTCTTTCACGATATTTTTGCCGTCGGTGACCTCTTTGACCTTGTCCTGCGCTCTCGCCTGCGCCAAAATCTCGTCTTTTTCGGCGCTCGCCGCGATCATCATTTTACAACGGAGCTTGCCGTTGACCTGAATGACGATCTCCACGGTATCGTCGACGCATTTGGCTTCATCGAATGTGCACCACTCCGACTCGGACAGCAGACCGCCGAAGTCGCAGCGTTGCCACATTTCCTCCGCCATATGCGGCGCAAAGGGATACAGCAGGGTAACAAAGGTCTTCAGCTCGGCGCGGTTGACCGCACCCTTGGCATAAATATCGTTGAGCGCAGTCATCAGCGCGGCGATCGCCGTGTTGAACTTCATGCTCTCGATATCCTCGGAAACCTTTTTAACGGTTCTGTGCATCATCGAATCGAGCTCTTTGGAATATTCCTCGCCGTCGGTCAGCATATCCAGCATCGCCCAGACCCTGTCGGCGAAACGCTTGCAGCCTTTGACCGACGTATCCGACCAGGGTGCCGCCTGACCGTAATCGCCCATAAAGAGGACATAGAGCCGCAGAACATCCGCGCCGTATTCATCGACAACGTCGTTTGGGTCGACAACATTCCCCTTGGACTTGCTCATTTTCTCGCCGTCCGAGCCGAGAATCATGCCCTGCGCGGTGCGCTTGGCATACGGTTCGGCAGTCGGAACAGCGCCGATATCATAGAGGAATCGGTGCCAGAAACGGGAATAGATCATATGGCGGGTGACGTGCTCCATGCCGCCGTTGTACCAATCAACGGGGAGCCAGTATTTCATCTTCTCCATATCGGCGAAGCACTCATCGTTCAGCGGGTCGATATACCGCAGGAAATACCAGCTCGAGCCCGCCCATTGAGGCATGGTATCGGTCTCGCGACGCGCGTCGCCGCCGCATTTCGGGCACTTGCAGTGCACAAAGCTCTCCACTCGTGCCAGCGGGCTTTCGCCGTCGGTTCCCGGCTCAAATTTATCCATCTCGGGGAGTTTCAGCGGCAGCTCGTCATACGGGACGGCGACCATGCCGCACTTTTCGCAGTGAACGATCGGAATCGGCTCGCCCCAATAACGCTGACGGTTAAACGCCCAGTCTTTCATTTTATACTGAACGGCGCTCTGCCCGACGCCCAGGCTCTCCAGCTCCGACAGCATTTTTGCGATCGCCTCGGCTTTGTCGGAAATGCCGTTCAAAAAGTCCGAATTGACGCGCTCGCCCTCGCCTGTATAGGCTTCTTTTGCAATATCGCCGCCCTTGACGACTTCGATAATATCAATGCCGAATTTGCGGGCAAAGTCATAGTCGCGCTGATCGTGCGCGGGTACCGCCATGATCGCGCCCGTGCCGTATCCCATCATGACATAATCGGAGATGTAGATCGGTATCTCCTTGCCGCTGACGGGGTTCACCGCCGTCAGACCGTCTATACGCACGCCCGTCTTATCCTTAACAAGCTGGGTGCGCTCAAACTCGGTCTTTTTGGCGCATTCATCCTTATATGCCGAAAGCGCGGAATAGTTCGCTATTTTATCGCGGTATTTCTCGATGATCGGATGCTCGGGCGCGATAACCATAAAGGTAACGCCGAAGAGCGTATCGGGGCGGGTGGTGTAGATGCGCAGCTTATCCTCGGCGCCGCTCACTTGAAAATCAATAAACGCGCCCTTCGATTTGCCGATCCAGTTGATCTGCTGCTGGCGGACATTCGGCGGATAATCCACCGACTCCAGACCCTCGAGCAGCTTATCGGCATACTCGGTTATGCGCAGATACCAAACGTCCTTGGATTTCTGGACGATCGGAGTGTGGCAAATATCGCACTTGCCGCCCTGCGAGTCCTCGTTGGACAAAACGACCTTGCAGTGCGGGCAGTAGTTGACCAGCGTTTTATCGCGAAAAACCAGTCCGTTTTCAAACATCTTGAGGAAAATCCACTGCGTCCATTTATAATATTTCTCATCAGTGGTGTCGATCGCTCTCGACCAGTCGAACGAAAAGCCCACCCTTTTCAGCTGATCGGTGAACCGCGCAATATTGGTGTCGGTGACCTTTCTGGGGTGGATGCCTGTTTTGACTGCGTAGTTTTCGGTCGGCAGACCGTAGGCGTCGAAGCCGATCGGGAAAAGGACGTTATACCCCTGAAGCCTGCGCTTGCGCGATATGACCTCAAGCCCCGAATACGCCTTGATATGCCCGACGTGCATACCCGCGCCCGACGGATAAGGGAACTCAACCAGCCCGTAGAACTTCGGCTTGGAATAGTCGTCGCTCGCGGCAAACGTTCCCCGCTCCTCCCAAATTTTCTGCCATTTTTTCTCGTTTTCTTTGAAATTGTATTTCAATTGAATCGCCGACCTTTAATAAATTAATAAGTTTGAGCGACCGCCGGGCGAAGCATCGCCGTACGGTCATCGGAGCCTTGCCCTGCAAAGCGCCCGAACAGATAACCGATAAAAATTTTACTCGTTGATGATCGCGTCCACGTCGATCTCGGTACCGTCCTGCCAGAGATGATCGAGCGCGTAAAACTCACGGTCCTTTTTATAGAACACATGAATGATCACGCTGCCGTAATCGAGCAGTATCCAGCCGGACGATTTGCCCTCAATATGACCGGGCTGCACGCCCGCCTCGGACAGCTTGTAGTCCACCTCATCGGCAAGTGACCGAACCTGCGTGTTGGAGGAGCCTGTCGCAATGACAAAATAGTCCGCCAAAACGGTGATATCGTCGATCTTGATCGCTTTGAGATCAAAGGCTTTTTTGCTGCTGAGCGCTTTCAGCGCCGTTTTGAGTATCTCTTTAGATTCCATAAAACACCTTCCGTAATATAAGGGATTTATTCATTGCCGCCGCTTGTTTCTTTCGGCTTATCGGTATCGAAATCGGTCAGATTTCCGCCCGCCAAAAATTCATCGTAATAGGAGTCGCCGCTGCTGCTGTGAAGCTGGGTAATCTCCAAATCCGAGGGGGTGATCGTCGTCGACTCATAGGGGCGGAAATATTCATTCAGCATCGCGCAGAGTTTTGTCTTATCCGCCGAGTAATAGGAAAGCGACTGACCCGTGGGGCTGTAATACCCCGCGGTTCCGGGAACCGACATAATATTCACGTCGGTCAGCTTCAGCTCGCGCATCTTCTGCGCATAGCCGAGCATTTCGGTCAGCGTCAGGTCGGTCGAAATTTCGCCCGCCGCCTGTGTGACAAGGCCGGCGATCTGACCGAAATCCAAAGTTGTCATCTTTTTGAGAAGCGCGGCATAAACCGAGCGCTGAGCCTTAATTCTGCCCATATCGCCCTGATCGTAGGAAGCGCGGTGACGGATGAACGCCGTTCCCCACTGACCGTCGAGATGAACATCGCCCGCCTCAAACACTTTTTTGACGTCCTTTTTGCCGGTATCGTCAACCAGCTTAAACCTGCGCTCAAGATGAATATCAATTCCGCCGATGATGTCGATGATCCGCTCGGTTCCCTTGATCGTAACGGTGGCATAATGATCGACGGGAAGCCCGAATTTCTGGTTGATGCACCTCATCAGCGCCTTGATCTTCGATTCGCCGTCGCGCGCGTGGCCGTAAACGGCGTTGACTTTGCCCGTCGGTACGTCCGTTCCGACAAAAGTATCTCTCGGAATCTGCAAAACATTGACGTTATTGTTCGCAAGATCATAGCAGGCGAGCATGATGACGTCGGTCAGATTCTCGCTTAAATCAACGCCGCAGACCAGAATATAGGCGACGTTTTCATTCAGGCTGTAGTTGATCTCCTCAAATTTACCCGACTCGTCTTCGTCGATATTCTGATTATGCAGCAGCTTTGAACCCGCCAGCGTGGAAAGGGTGAAGGTGAGCGTAGACAGCGCCAGCACGACCGACAAAATCACATTGCAGGCGATTCTCATGCGGCGCTTTTTCTGTTTCAGGCTGCCGCGGCTGCGGCTCATCAGATCGACCTCGCCCGAGGAATGACTGCTGATATCCCTGGATTCGGCGGCGGAATGTGACGAAAGCTTCGCCGAATCTGCCAAAATGCGGTCGACCTGCTCCCGCTCCCGCTGTGCCGATGTGCGGCTGTCCGCACGGGAAACGGCGGCAGCCCCCGCGCCCTTTTGCGGTCTTTTTTTCAAATCGTCAGAGGATCTTCTGTTATCCATAATTATCATCCTTTCCGATTGGGAACTGACCCCTCAGATCAATTGCTGTCTGATTCGTCCCTGTCCTTAAATGTGTCGATATTATCCAGCGTGTCTTCCGAATTCAGCTGATCATAGTCGCCGCTGTGCTCATCGGCAAGCTCGGGAATGTCGAGATCGTCGACGGTAAGCTCGCTGTCTTCATAAGGGCGAAAACGGCTGTTGAGCAGATCGCAGAGTTCATCGGTATAGACGGAAAAATACGACGCATAGCCTGTCGGCGCGTTATACTCATCCGACTCGCCCGGAACAGTCACGATCGAAACGTCGCTGAGTTTCAATGCCCGCAGCTGCTTGGCGTAACC
>JBJEQI010000163.1:0-9538 GCA_051881675.1 Acutalibacteraceae bacterium | reverse complement strand
TAGTCGATGTCGGCACGGATGGTCTGCAGCGGGATAGTACCCTCATGATAATGCTCTGTACGAGCGATTTCAGCACCGCCAAGACGGCCTGAGCACTGCGCTTTGATACCCTTTGCGCCGAGCTTCATCGTTCTTCCGATCGACATTTTCATGGCGCGGCGGAAGGAGATACGCTTTTCAAGCTGCAAAGCAATATTTTCAGCTACTAACTGGGCGTTGAGGTCGGGGTTCTTGACTTCGACAATGTTGATAACAACGGGTTTGCCGAGGATTGCCTGACACTCTTCCTTGAGCTTTTCGATCTCTGCGCCGTTTCTGCCGATAACCATACCGGGCTTCGCGCAGTGGATGAATATACGGACACGCTTAGCGTCACGCTCGATCTCGATCTCGGGAACGCCTGCGCCGTAGAGCTTTTTCTTCAGATGATTTCTCAGCTTATTGTCTTCAACAAGAGTATCGCCGAATTTTGAATCATCAACGAACCAGCGGCTGCTCCAATTCTTGATAACGCCGACTCTGAGTCCGTGGGGATTAACTTTCTGGCCCATTTATATTACCTCCTTCTTAATTATTCTTTCTCACCGAGAACGATGGTGATGTTGGATGTTCTTTTCAGGATACGGAAAGCCTTGCCGTGATCCATCGGGCGCATACGCTTGAGAGTGTGGGCGCCGGGGCCGACGTGACATTCCTTAACATAGAGGCTTGACGCGTCCATGTGGTGATTGGTTACTGCGTTGTTCATAGCAGATTTCAGCAGTTTTTCCAGGCATTCGCACGCTGCTTTAGGCGTATGGTGCAGAATAGCCATGGCTTTGTCCGCGGGCTGATTGCGGATCAGATCCAGAACGATCTGAACTTTCATCGGGGAAATGCGGACGCCTCTTAAAATTGCCCTTGCTTCCATGATCTATCTCTCCTTTCGCCTTAGCCTGTTGTTTTCGAGCCGGCGTGGCCCTTAAATGTTCTGGTCGGCGCGAATTCACCGAGCTTGTGACCAACCATATCTTCCGTTACATAAACCGGAACGTGCTTTCTGCCGTCGTGAACGGCGAAAGTGTGGCCGACGAAATCCGGGAAGATGGTGGATGAGCGGCTCCAGGTTTTAAGAATGCGCTTTTCACCGGCCGCGTTCATTTCCTGAACTCTTTTAAGAAGCACAGGCTGGACATAAGGTCCTTTTTTCAAACTTCTTGACATAATTAAACGCTCCTTTCGTCCGATTACTTGGCATTTCTGCGCTTAACGATATACTTATCGGAAGCCTTGTGTTTGTTACGGGTCTTGTAGCCGAGAGTCGGTTTACCCCAGGGAGTAACAGGACCGGGACGACCGACAGGCGACTTACCTTCACCACCGCCGTGCGGGTGATCGCAGGGGTTCATGACAGAACCGCGGACGGTCGGCCTCCAACCCATGTGACGCTTGCGTCCTGCTTTACCGAGGTTCTCGTTTGCGTGCTCGATATTTCCGACGGTGCCGACGGTTGCCATGCACTTTTCGGGAACGTTGCGAAGCTCGCCCGAGGGCATTCTGAGCAGCGCGTAGCCATTCTCTCTCGCCATAAGCTGAGCCTGGTTGCCGGCGCTTCTGGCGATCTGGCCGCCGTTGCCGGGATACATCTCAACATTGTGGATGAAGGTACCTACCGGGATGTTAACGAGCGGAAGCGCGTTTCCGGGGAGGATGTCGGCATTCGGACCGTTCATGATCTTATGGCCGACCTTCAGTCCGTCGGGAGCGAGGATGTAGCTCTTTACGCCGTCGGCATACTCGATCAGAGCAATGTGAGCCGAACGGTTCGGATCGTACTCAATGGTTTTAACCGTTGCTTCGCAGTCGAACTTGTTACGCTTAAAGTCGATGATTCTGTACTTTCTGCGCCCCTGACCGCCTCTGTGGCGAACGGTGATGCGGCCGTAGCTGTTGCGGCCGGCGTTGACTTTCATAGGAGCCAGAAGACTTCTCTCGGGCTTAACCTTTGAAAGTGATGAATAATCAATAACCGTCATTCCGCGTCTGCCGGGAGTGGTCGGTTTATAATGTTTCATAGGCATTGTGGGTTCACTCTCCTTAATAATCTAAGCTTTGCGGGAACGCCTTAAATTCCCATCCGTGCTACCGCCCGAAGTATTGGGCGGATTTAGAAGGATAACTTAAGCTTCAATCGCTTTAGTTATCAGAGCATTCCGTCAAAGAAATCAATGGTTTTCGATCCCTCTGTCAGGGTAACAACAGCCTTTTTCCATGACGGTGTGTAACCCTCATATCTGCCGTAGCGGCGTTTCTGACCTCTTACGTTAACGGTGTTTACCTTTTTAACGACTGTGCCCGGAAATACCTCTTCGATCGCCTTTTTGATCTGAATCTTGTTCGCGTCGTTGGCAACCTTAAAGGTATATTTCTTTTCGGTAGCGTAGGTCATGCTTTTCTCCGAAATTACCGGAGCAATGATGATGTCCTGCTGAAAATTCATTTCGCATAAACCTCCTCAATCTTCGCGACTGCCGCCTTTGTGATGATCAGCGAGTCGGCGTTTATGATGTCATATGCGTTGATAGTGTTGGTCTGCGCTGTCTTGACACCGGGGATATTGCGAGCACTGTTAACAGCGAATTTATTGTTCTCATCGAGAACGATCAGCGACTTTTTGCCTGCGCCGACTGCTGAAAGCATGGCTGCGACTGCGGAAGTCTTAAACTCGGCAACGTCCATCTTATCGAGAACGATGAGCGCCTTGCCGGCGGTCTTCTCAGACAGAGCCGACTTGATAGCGAGCTGTCTTTGCTTCTTGTTCATGAGCTTGACATAGTCGCGGGGCTTCGGAGCGAATACTACGCCGCCGTGAGTCCACTGAGGAGCGCGGGTCGAACCCTGACGGGCATGACCGGTTCCCTTCTGACGCCACGGTTTTCTTCCGCCGCCCGAAACTTCTGCTCTTGTGAGAGCCGACTGAGTGCCCTGACGCTGCGCTGCAAGATAGCTGACAACCGCCGCGTGCATAACGGACTTGTTCGGCTCAATGCCGAATACTGCGTCGTTGAGATTGATGTCGGATACTTTCAGACCCGCCATATCTACTACTGCTGCTTTAGGCATACTGTATCTCTCCTTTCCTTATGCTTTGACCGAATCGGCGATCGTAACGATACCGCCCTTAGGTCCGGGAACTGCTCCCTTAACTGCGATAATGTTGTTTTCGGCGTCGACCTTGACGACCGTGAGGTTCTGAACGGTGACTCTCTCACAGCCGAGATGACCGGCGAGCTTCTTGCCCTTGAACACTCTCGACGGAGTCGAGCAAGCGCCGAGCGAACCGGCGTGACGGTGAACAGGACCGGTACCGTGCGTTTCTTTCAAGCGACTGAAGTTCCAGCGCTTGATAACACCGGCAGTTCCCTTACCCTTGCTGGTGCCGACAACGTCGATTTTGTCGCCCTCTGCGAAAGTATCGGCTTTGATGATGTCGCCGACATTCAGAGCGCTGATGTCCGCCAGACGGAACTCGCGGAGATATTTCTTCGGAGCAACGTCGCCTTTCGCGAAGTGACCCTTCATCGGTTTGTTGACCTTGTTTGCTTTCATATCGCCGAAACCGATCTGGACAGCCTCGTAGCCGTCGTTCTCGATGGTCTTTTTCTGCGATACAACGCACGGACCGGCTTCGATTACAGTTACCGGAACGACGTTTCCCTTGTCGTCAAAAAGCTGGGTCATACCGAGCTTTTTGCCAATGATACCTTTTACCATTTTGTATTTCCTCCTTTGGTTATTGGTTGGACACATTCCAACATGACCCTTAAGGTGCATGGAGATGAGCGCGCATAAGGCGGTCATCAAATGAAATCGGTTTTAATATACTGATAATATATCAGAGATTGATTTCGAGTTCAACACCGGCAGGTAATTCAAGACCCTGCAAAGCTTCAACGGTCTTGTTCGACGGACGAAGAATGTCGATAAGTCTTTTGTGAGTTCTGGTTTCGAACTGCTCGCGGCTGTCTTTATATTTGTGGACAGCGCGCAGGATAGTAACGACTTCCTTCTCGGTCGGCAGCGGGATCGGGCCGGATACTCTCGCACCGGTACGTTTCGCTGTGTCTACGATCTTTTCGGCTGACTTGTCAACCAAAACGTGATCGTATCCTTTGATCCTGATTCTGATCTTTTCCTTTGCCATTTTGTTTTCGCCTCCTGATTTAGTTTGGATAGGCTGTACTGCAAGTTCTTCCCGCTCAGCGCTTCGGATTTTACCCTGTTCCGGGTGTTTCAAACCCTTACAACAAAAAACCGAATATTTCGTCGGGTTGCATGAAAATCCACGCAACACCGGAGAACATCCGGAGTTGACACAACCGAAGTACAGCATTCTATTCACAGGACGCGATTGCCCTGTAATGAAAATGTGGCTTCGATGCTGGATATTGCAGTATTCATCGCCCGGTTTAAAATCGGACATACTCCGCGGAAATTCCCCACCTCAAGGGTGGCCACCTCCCGCATCAACGCATGACGCACGAAGCTCGTGCTTATCTATAATAACACAGTCAATCGCAGAATGCAAGAGTTTTTTTGCATTTTTTACGATTTTTTTGAAAAAAGTTTGGCAATTACGCCGAAATTATTTTTTCATTGGAAAATATTACTTATTTTATCAAACTGCATAGTGAATATGATCGCAGCGCTGCCGCTCGCCCCCCTGCAAATTTACAAAAAGCGCGCGAAGATCGGCTTTTCAGGCGCAGGTAGCCCTCGGTGCTCCCATATTCCGCCATACAGCAAGCCCCGCAGGCGATCAAATCCTGCGGGGCATTTGTATCCGTGATTTGTTTCAGCCCTGAAGACCGTTCTCCTGCCGCTCCATATTCTCAACCACGACGTCGAACAGATCGCCGAGCGACGAGCAGTATTCCAGCACTTTCCAGGGCGTGTTGGTGTGAAAATGCACCTTAACAAGATCTTCATCTCCCGCCGCGATCAGGCAGTCCCCCTCAATATTGGTTCGGATATAATCGTTGATCGCGTCCTCATTGAGATCGGCTGTCGTGCGCTCAATGAGCAGCTGCGTGTCAAATTTGTACTCCAACATGGCAAAACACTCCTTTATAAATTCATACAATTATTCTTCATCGGGGCTTTTATACTTGTGCGCCACATCCGCACTCGCCAGATAATCCGCGGTGTCACTGGACATATTTTTCTTCTCGAGGCGCTCGTTGATAAAGTTGCGCAGGAAGAGATAGATGACCGAGAACACAGGCACGCCGAGCAGCATACCGATCACGCCGAAATACGCGCCGCCGATCAGGATCGAGAAGATGACCCATATAGCGGCAAGCCCGGTTTTTTGACCGATGATCTTGGGCGCGATGAGATTGCCGTCGATCTGCTGAACCACCAGCATCATCACCACCAGCACAATGACTTTCCACGGATCATTGACCAGCACGATCACTGCGCAGGGAATTCCGCCGATATACGGACCAAAGAAGGGGATCATATTGGTCAGCCCCAGCACGACTCCGATCATCGGCGCATACGGCACGCGGAAGATCGTGCAAAGAACGCCGAAGGTCGTTCCGACGATCATGGCGTCAATGATCACGCCGGTCAAATACTCGCCGAACGCGGCGTGCGAGGTGCCAAACCATTTTTGCAGGCGGTACATAGCCTTTTTCGAGAAGATCGCATAGCCTGTTTTCTTGATCTGGGCGCAAAAGACTTCCTTATTATACAGCATATAAATCGAGATGATCACGCCGATGAAAATATCGAACACCGAAGAGATCACCGACCCCGCCACGCCTGTGATCGCCAAAAGGTCCTGCGGGTTGATGCTCTTGAGCCATTTCAGCAGAGAATCCAAAATATTGCTCATAATACCGCTGAGCATACCGTTCTCGCCCGTGAGATTGGTGACAAAGTTGTCGATCGTCGCATAATACACATCGTAATTGGCAATGAGATTGTTAACGCAGTCGACAATGCTTTTGATAAATTGCGGAACAACGAGATAGATCAAAACTGAGATGATTCCCAGCACCAAAATATACAGCACGGCGATCGAGAGCGCTTTGCGCACTTTTTCTTTCGCGCGCGGCATAAGCTTTGCGAACACCTTTTTGCGGAAGAAAGTGTAACTGGGATTAAGAATATACGCGATGGCAAAGCCGATGATAAACGAGGAGATCGCATGCACAAACGAGCCGACAGCGCCTGTAATCACGCCGAGATTCGACAAGACCAACCCAAATACAATGACTGCCGCCAATGCGGCAAAAAGATAGAACGCCCTTACGGCATATTTTTTGTTCCACCAGTCTTTCATGTCGGTTACCGTTCCTCTCGCAAATCCGCCGCCCGCCGCGGCATATTTTTCATACATATTCATTATAACGGCATACACGGCTTTTTTCAACCGTTTTTTGTCAATTTTAAGAAAGCCTTAAGAATCCTTCCGATTTTGGATAGAAAATATTGTCTTCGCCGCTGCCGTGCCACACAAAAACACAGCCCCCGCCGTCACGGCAAAGGCTGTGCTTTGAATGATGATTATTTGAAATATTCGACCGCCGATTCAAACAGCTTCATATCGTAGTTTCCGTCCACATTGCGATACAGACCGCGAGCGCAGCGCTCGGTATGCCCCATTTTACCGAATACCCTGCCGTCGGGCGAGGTAATGCCCTCGACAGCGCAGATCGAATTGTTGGGATTGAAGCGGATGTCGGAGGTGACGTTGCCGTCGAGGTCGACATACTGCGTGGCAACCTGACCGTTCTCGATCAGCTTTTCGACAAACGCCTTATCGGCATAGAATCTGCCCTCGCCGTGCGAGATCGGAACATTGTATATATCGCCGACCGCGGTATTCTTCAGCCAGGGCGACTTGTTCGACGAAACGCGGGTGCGGACCATTCTCGACTGGTGTCTGTCGATCGTGTTGAAGGTCAGCGTCGGGCAGTTCTCATCGGTGTCGATGATCTTGCCGAACGGAACCAGACCGAGCTTGATCAGCGCCTGAAATCCGTTGCAAATACCGCACATCAGACCGTCGCGGTTTTGAAGCAAATCATGAACCTGCTCCTTGAGCGCCTCATTGCGGAAGAAAGCGGTAATGAATTTGCCCGAACCGTCCGGCTCGTCGCCGCCCGAGAATCCGCCGGGGAGAAAGACCATTTGCGCGGTCTTGATCGCCTTTGCCACATCCTCGACCGACTGCGAAATGCCGCTCGCGCTCATGTTGTTGATCACCATGATCTGCGGCTCAGCGCCCGCGTTGGCAAAAGCCTTTGCCGCGTCGTACTCGCAGTTGGTTCCGGGGAACACGGGGATTACAACCTTCGGGCGCGCGCACCGAACGGCAGGCGCGGGATACGACTGCGCGCTGAACGCGGCTGTCTTCAAAAAGTCGCACTTTTGCTCAATATTGCAGTGGAAGATCGGCTCCAGCTTGTTCTCATAGATCGCAAGCAGCTCAGCAAGCGCTACCGAAACGGCGCCCCTCGAAATGACTTCATCGGCGACCGTGCGCCCGAGCGTTATGCCAATATCGGACTCATCGGCAAGCTCCAAAATGAACGCACCGTAATTATATCCGAAGATGTCGTTGTCCGAAACAGCCGCGTCATACGCAAAACCGATCGAATTTCCGAAGCACATCTTCATAATCGCTTCAGCCGCGCCGCCGTATGTCGGGGTATAGGCGGCAAGCACCCTGCCCTCGCGCATCAGCTCCGTAACGGCATGGAAGGTGTCTATCAGCGATGATGTTACGGGGATACCGTTTTCATCGTAATCCGGTTTAATCAAAACAACCTTGGAACCCGCGCGCTTAAACTCGCCCGAGATGACGTCGCCGACCTTGCCGGTGGTAACGGCGAAGGAAACCAGCGTCGGAGGAACGTCGAGATCCTCAAAGCTGCCGCTCATCGAATCCTTACCGCCGATAGCGCCGATCTTCAGCTCCATCTGTGCCTTGAATGCGCCGAGCAGTGCGGCAAGCGGCTTGCCCCAGCGGCGGGCGTCCTTATTCGGGCGCTCGAAATACTCCTGAAATGTGAGATATACATCCTCAAACGAAGCGCCCGCGGCGATCAGCTTGGAAACCGACTCAACCACCGCCAAATATGCGCCGTGATAGGGGCTTTTCTCGGTGATCATCGGGTTATAGCCGTATGCCATAAACGAGCAGGTATCGGTCGTCTTTTTCTCGACCGAAACGAGATTGACCATCGCCTGAATCGGCGTCAGCTGATTCTTTCCGCCGAACGGCATCAGCACGGTTCCCGCGCCGATCGTTGAATCAAACCGCTCGGAAAGGCCGCGCTTGGAGCAAACATTCAGATCGCCCGCAAGTTTTTTATACTCCGCCGCAAAGTCAGCGACATCTTTTTCTTCCCTATAATCCGCGCTCTTTGCCGGCGCAATGTCAATATGCTTCTGCGCGCCGTTGGAATTTAGGAACTCGCGGGAAATATCCACAATGACGTTGCCGTTCCATGTCATGGTCAGGCGGGGATTCGCCTTGACCTCGGCAACCACGGTGGATTCCAGATTTTCCGCCGTGCAGTACGCTCTGAACTGCTCGACCTTATCCGCTTCGACAACCACCGCCATGCGCTCCTGCGATTCGCTGATCGCAAGCTCGGTGCCGTCGAGTCCGTCATACTTTTTCGGAACCTTGTCAAGGTCGATGTCGATACCGTCGGCAAGCTCGCCGATCGCGACCGAAACGCCGCCCGCGCCGAAATCGTTGCACCGCTTGATCAGCAGCGACGCGTCTTTATTGCGGAAAAGGCGCTGCAATTTGCGCTCCTCGGGGGCGTTGCCCTTCTGAACCTCTGCGCCGCAGCTTTCCAGCGAGCTTAAGGTATGCGATTTGGATGAGCCTGTGGCGCCGCCGCAGCCGTCTCTTCCGGTTCTGCCGCCGATGAGAATGATCACATCCCCCGGCGCGGGAACCTCGCGGCGAACATTCTCCGCGGGAACTGCGCCGATGACCGCGCCGATCTCCATGCGCTTGGCGGCATAGCCGGGGTGATAAATCTCATCGACCTGACCGGTCGCCAGACCGATCTGGTTGCCGTAGGACGAATAGCCCGCCGCCGCCGTGCGCACGATCTTGCGCTGGGGCAGCTTGCCCTTCATCGTTTCGCTGACGGGGACCGTCGGATCCGCCGCGCCCGTCACGCGCATTGCCGCATATACATAAGCGCGCCCCGAAAGCGGGTCGCGGATCGCGCCGCCGATGCAGGTTGCCGCGCCGCCGAACGGCTCGATCTCGGTGGGATGATTGTGCGTTTCGTTCTTAAACAGAAGCAACCACTTTTCGGGCTTTCCGTCCACCTCAACGTCGATCTTGACGGTGCAGGCGTTGATCTCCTCAGACTCGTCGAGCTTGGTGAGATACCCCCCGCGCACCAGCGCTTTCGCCGCCAGCGTGCCGATATCCATGAGATTGATCGGCTTGGTGCGGCCAAGGCTCTTGCGGGTGGCAAGATAGTCGTTATACGCCGACTGCAAAAGCTCATCC
>JBJEQI010000162.1:0-2190 GCA_051881675.1 Acutalibacteraceae bacterium | reverse complement strand
GCCCGAGCAGGTCAACCCGTATATTCACATGGCGGGGCAGGAAACCTTCAAATTCGCCGTAAACTCCATCTGCACCGACATCCCGAATCTGCTGAGCCGCAACGGTATTGAGAAAGAGCAGGTCGATCATGTCGTTCTTCATCAGGCGAACAAGCGCATTATCGACTTTGCCGTATCGCGGCTGAAGATGGATTCCGAAAAATTCTATGTCAATATCGAAAAATACGGCAACACCTCGAGCGCGTCGATCCCGATCGCACTCGATGAGCTGAACCGCTCGGGCAAAATCAAAAAGGGCGATCTGATCGTTATGTCGGCGTTCGGCGGCGGTCTGGCAAGCGCCTCCTGCCTGATTCGGTGGTAATCTTTCTGAAATTCGGCGCGGGTGACCGCGTTGAATATATAAAAATATATAAAGGAGAAAAGAACAATGGTATTTGAAAAGGTTGCGGAAATGCTCGCTGAAAAGGTTGACTGCGATGTTGCAGAGATCAAGCCTGAAACGAAATTCGCCGATCTCGGAATCGATTCGCTCGACATCACCGAAATGGTTATGAATGTTGAAGACGAATTCGGCATCGAGCTCGAAATGGACACCTCTCTTGACACGGTTGAAGCTTTGGTTGCCAAGATCGAAGCGACCATGAACAACTGATCGCAGCTTATCGGTGTGCGGGGCCCCACGGCTCCGCACACTCAAAAAAGCCGAGAAAGGAAACGAGATTATGATAAAGTCGCGTATATGTACCGATTTGAATATAAAATACCCTGTTTTTCAGGGAGGAATGGCGTGGATAGCCGACGGTGAGCTTGCCGCGGCGGTTTCCGAGGCGGGCGGCCTCGGCATTATTTCCGCCATGAACGCAAACGCCGAATATTTGAGAGGGCAGATTGAGATTGCAAGGCGGCTGACCGATAAGCCGTTCGGCGTCAATGTTATGCTGATGAGCCCGTTTGCCGACGAGGTGGCGCAGATCATCGCCGAGGAAAAGGTGAAGGTCGTTACCACGGGCGCGGGTAATCCGACAAAATATATGAAAATGTGGCAGGACGCGGGCGTGACCGTTATCCCCGTTGTCGCAAGCGTCGCCATGGCGCGCATGGTCGAAAAGGCGGGCGCTTATGCGGTGATCGCCGAGGGGCAGGAGTCGGGCGGACATATCGGCGAGCTGACTACGATGAGCATTGTCCCGCAGATCTGCGATAAGGTGAATATTCCCGTGATCGCTGCGGGCGGAATCGCCGACGGCAGGGGAATGGCAGCGGCGCTGGCGCTCGGCGCGGTCGGTGTTCAGTGCGGAACGGTCTTTCTTTGCGCCGAGGAGTGCAATGTGCACGAAAACTATAAAAATATGGTGCTGAAAGCCAACGATATTGGCACCGTTACCACCGGCAGGCGCTTCGGCGGCAATACCTGCCGCTGCATCAAGAATACATTCAGCCGCAATTTCCTGTCGTATGAGTATGCGCCCGAGGCGACCGCCGAGTCGATCGCCGATCTGGGCGTCGGCGCGCTCAGAAAAGCGGCGGTCGACGGCGATACAAAAGAGGGCTGTTTCTTGGCGGGTCAGATCAGCGGTTTGGTCAATGAGATTCGCCCTTGCAAAGAGATTATTGAGACGATGTGCGGCGACGCGGAAAAGGTGCTTCGCGGCGTATCGGCGTTCATAGAGTAAAGGACGGAGTTACTATGGCGAAAATTGCATTTATGTTTTCGGGTCAGGGCGCTCAGCACGTCGGAATGGCGCGCGATCTGTATGAGAATTTCGACGAGGTCAAGGCGCTTTTCGACAGTGCCGAGGAGATTCGCCCCGGAACCCGCGCGCAGTGCTTTGAGGGCGACGAGGATACGCTGAAAATGACGCAGAATACCCAGCCGTGCCTCTATCTTGCCGATCTCGGCGCGGCGCTCGCGCTGAAAAGCCGCGGTATTGTGCCGCAGGCGGCTGCCGGCTTCTCGCTCGGCGAGATTCCCGCGCTCGGCTTTGCAGGCGCGTATTCTTATATCGACGGATTCAAGGCGGCGATTCGCCGCGGAGCCGCGATGGGAAAAGCGGGGGAGGAAAATCCCGCCTCTATGCTGGCGGTCGTAAAGCTGGACAACAAGACCGTGGAGGACATCTGCGATAAATATGAGTTCATTTACCCTGTGAACTATAACTGCGCGGGTCAGCTCGTCGTGGCGGGCAA
>JBJEQI010000161.1:0-2193 GCA_051881675.1 Acutalibacteraceae bacterium | reverse complement strand
TGATATTTTGGGCAATCTTCTGCAAGGGGACAAAGGTCGTATACTGCAAAAGATTTTCCGACATCTCAATCGCCGCCTGATGGTGCGGAATCATCTGCACGATAAAATTGTGCGACAAACTGTCCGTCAGCTCCGCGCAGGTCATTTTCTCGATCATTGTATCGAGAATTTCGTAAAATCGGCACAAATATTTTTTGGTAACATCGCTGAAAGGTTGCGGGCAGCTCATCTTCATTCCTCCTGTTCCCTCTCAGTGTATGCACCGCATCCAAAACGCGTGACAACAGAATTCCAATAGCACATCAATTATTCACTCTTCATCAGCGAAGCGACTTCATTATTCATTCTTCATTACGAAAATCCGACCTTAATGAATGATGAATAGTGAAAAGTGAATAATGAATAATACAAAACGAAAATCCGCCCTCTTTCGAGAACGGATTTTCGTTTTGGCTGTTGGATACGAAAAAGATGTTTTTGCATTTTTAGCGAAGCGAGTTGAACTCTCACGATAAATGAAACTGTACTTTTTTATAAATGAAATATTGCTATCGCAATATGAAATAATCCTATCGGATTGTGAAATTTTCTGCTTACGCAGAAAGTGAAATAAAATAAATCCACCTATGCCCGCAGGCATTTCATACGCCGCAGGCGTATTTCACGCGCGAAGCGCATTTCACAAATCCACGAAGTGGATTTATTTCATTGAAAAAAGCACGCTTTCGCGTGCTTTTTTTCTGGTGGAGACGAAGGGGATCGAACCCTCGACCTCTTGAATGCCATTCAAGCGCTCTCCCAGCTGAGCTACGCCCCCATGGTCGACTGAAAGCACAAAGCGGTGCGCAGAACTGCAAAACGACCGCCGCAAATTCAGTACTTGATTAGTATAACACATAATCCAAAGAATGTCAACAAAAATATTGCCGCTCATCTCCGTTTTTTGCACCGTCAAATACCGATGCACCGCCTCTCCCCCCAGCGGCGGGCAGATAGCATTTCCGTTACAGACAGACAGCCGCCGATCGGACGCTACAACTCGAAATCAATCGAATACTCATCGTCGATCAGCTGATAGTTCACATGGTGCGCTTTGCACATCTCCAGCGTTTCGGCATTATCCCGCAAGGCGGATTCCATGGTATAATCCGAATCGTCCAACCTTTGCTCGATCACGCTTGCATAGTTTTTTATATCCTCAAAATGCGCCCGAATATACCGCTCACTCAAAATCAGGCAAATATGCCGAATCTGCGGCAGATAGCGCTCGTCAAAGCCGGATTGCCAATCAAACGGTATATAACACCCCTCGACGATCAGGTTTTGCCCGTTTTCAACCGCGGTTTTGATTATCTCCCGCACGATCGGCCAAAGATACTCGGCCAGCGCCGCATCGTCGCTCATCGGCGTCAATGCGGTATTGCCGCTGCGAATCAGCCCCATTTTCAGGTGATCTACGGACAGATAGGGGTATTGATATTCTTCCAAAAGCCGCTGCGCCAAATTCGTTTTGCCGGTATGTGACGCGCCGCTGATTAAAATAATCATTTTCTCGTTCCCCTTAAATTGTTTGAATCCTGTTTTGCCGTGTTTTTACTCTAATCACAAGCGTCCTCCCCATCTGGGAAAAGAAACATTGCCGCAAAGCGAGATTGCTCCCACTTTGCGGCAAACGGCGTTATTTTAAGATTATTTGCTCAAATACTCATCAATTGCCGCCGCCGCGGTTTTACCCGCGCCCATAGCGGAAATGACCGTTGCGGCGCCCGTAACGGCGTCACCGCCGGCATAAACGCCCTCTTTGGTCGTCGCGCCCGTCTGCTCTTCCACAATGATGCCGCCGCGGCGGTTGACCTCAAGCCCCGCGGTGGTCGATTTGATCAGCGGGTTCGGCGAAGTGCCGATCGAGATAACCACCGTATCCACATCCAGCACAAATTCACTGCCCGGTATCTCAACAGGGCGGCGACGACCGTTCTCATCCGGCTCGCCGAGCTCCATCTTGACGCATTTCATGCCTGTTACAAAGCCGTTTTTGGGGTCGCGCCGATCGTCGGGATTCTCGTAGCCCAATATCTCAACGGGGTTGTTGAGCAGCTTGAACTCGATTCCCTCTTCGATGGCGTGCTCCACCTCCTCGCGGCGGGCGGGAAGCTCCTCCATCGAGCGGCGGTAGACAATATATACCTTTTC
>JBJEQI010000160.1:0-2196 GCA_051881675.1 Acutalibacteraceae bacterium | reverse complement strand
TTTCAACATTCGGTCAGGGTGTTTTTTCGTGCTTTTCAGTGTGTTTTTTGCGGTTTTTAAGCAAATAACCGCCTTTAATATTTTTTTGAATGATGCCGATTAATCCTGCGATTAGATACGGGGCAGTTTCCGCTTTTCAGGTTTGATAAAGGTCAGAGTGGATTCATCGCTCAGCTCGGGATGATACACATATCCAAGACCGCTGTATTTTTTTACGCCGTCGATGTCGGTAATTTGATGCTCGGCGAGATAGCGCACCATATCGCCGCGCGCCATTTTGACATAAACGCCCTTTTCGATCACCTTGCCGTCGATCAGCTCGCCGAATGAAACATAGACAAAGCGCCTCGCGCCGCTGATGTATTTTTGAATCGAGCGGGTGTATTCCGCGCTCGTCAACCCCAGAACCAGATCATCGGCGCGATAAACCTCATCCGCAATTTTCGGACCCCAGAAGTTATACATACTGGCAAGCCCCAGCGGCCTCACAGGCGAGTTCATCTCGAGCCTGTACGGCGCAACAGCGTCGAACGGCCGCAACACTCCGTAAAGCGCGGAGAGAATCCGAACATTGTCCCGCACATACTCAAACTGATCATCATCAAAAACCGCGGGCGCCATATACTTATACTGGATGCCGTCGAATGAGAGCAGCGCCGCACAATGATCGCGGCGGGAGGAATATTTTTGGAACATTTCGAGCGCACCGTTTGTCAGCGAGTCGTTGGTTTTTAAGACGCTTTTCAGCTCATCAAAGCTTAAAGCGCGCATCTTTTCGGCGAGTATATCCGCTTCGCACTGAAAAACGGGTTTTGTGTAAAATTCTGCGCCGAAGTCGTCATATTTCATTCTTTTTGCGGGTGATATGATGATTTTCAAAGAGTCCCCTCCGTCAATAAACGCCGGTGTCGGGCGGTTATAATCGTAAACTCCAAAATAATCGCTTATGCGGTTATTATAACATCATATCCACTCGCTTTCAAGCGCGATTTTTCGCGACGGATCGGATGATGCTCAATCAGTGCGATATTTTGCTAAATTTTACTTGACAACAGCGAAAATGAGTGCTATAATCAATTCATACTAAACTTATAGGCGGTGTAGGATTTATGCCGCGCAGACAATCGATAGGAGTGAATATGTATGTCAATTTATAAGAGCATTACGGAATTGGTCGGAAAAACGCCGCTGGTTGAACCCGTTAATTTTGAGAAAGAGTTCAACGTCGGGGCACGATTGCTGGTCAAGCTGGAGTATTTTAATCCCGCGGGATCGGTCAAAGATCGCATTGCGAAAGCGATGATCGAGGACGCGGAGCAACGCGGACTGCTGAAACCGGGCGCGGTCATCATTGAGCCGACCAGCGGAAATACGGGCATCGGGCTTGCTGCGATCGCGGCGGCTAAGGGCTATCGGGTCATTCTCACCATGCCCGAAACGATGAGCGTGGAACGCAGGAAACTGCTGAAAGGCTACGGTGCGGAGCTGGTGCTGACAGACGGCGCGAAGGGCATGACAGGCGCGATTGAAAAGGCGGATGAGCTTGCCCGCGAAACCGAAAACAGCTTTATTCCGGGGCAGTTTGTCAACCCTGCCAACCCGGAGGCGCACGAGCGTACGACCGGCCCCGAGATCTGGGAGGATACCGACGGTGAGGTGGACATATTTGTTGCCGGCGTCGGCACGGGAGGAACGCTGAGCGGAATCGGCAAATATCTCAAGCGCCAGAATCCGCAAGTGCAAGTTGTGGCGGTGGAACCAGCGACGTCGCCTGTGCTGTCGAAAGGCACTCCCGGCCCGCACAAAATTCAGGGAATCGGCGCGGGCTTTGTTCCCGATACGCTCGATACCTCGATTTATGATGAGATTATCGCCGTTGAAAACGAAAAGGCGTTTGAATACGGCAGAGCGCTCGGCCACAGCGACGGCATATTGGTCGGCATATCCTCAGGCGCGGCGCTTTATGCGGCGGTCCAGCTGGCGCGCCGCCCCGAAAATGCGGGAAAAACCGTTGTCGCGCTGCTGCCCGACACGGGGGATCGCTATCTTTCAACACCGCTGTTTGATTGATAATCGACTGTTTGAATGCGGCGGATGTATTCGGTCGTTGCCTTGTGGCAGCGACCGAACATTTTATTTTGCTGCAAACAAAATTACCCCCGCGCCTGAATTTCGGACGCGGGGGTAACAGATAAC
>JBJEQI010000159.1:0-2196 GCA_051881675.1 Acutalibacteraceae bacterium | reverse complement strand
TGGCGACTGCGGGGAGGAAGTGGAGCATCTGGCGCAGCAGATTCGTGAGCGTTTGCAGGCGGCGGTCGGCGCAAGGGGCGGTGATGTTTCCGATCAGCGTATTGTAGGCGCTTTTGGAGAAATCCTCCGCGCGGTAAAGATTGTAGGTGCCGCGCTCGCGCTTTTCAAAGGGGTCGAGCAGCTTGCGGCTCGGGTCGATCCTATCCAGCAGCGAGGGGGTGAAGTTGATCGAAAGGCGGCTGTACGGCTGGTCGGCGCTGATCGCAATATAGTGCGCCTCGGCGGGGCGCATGATCAGAATATCGCCCTTTTTCAGCGGATAGGGCGTGCCCTCGACCCAGTAAACGCCGCTGCCTTCTTCAAAACAGTACAGCTCATAGGTCACATGGGTATGCATACGAAAATCGGAGGGAATCGGGCGCTCGTCCCGCGTGTAGTGCATCGAGATGTCCTCGTCGTTATAGTTAAAATAATCGCTCATAATCATCACCGTTTTCATCGGAATCGGGTCGGTTGGAGTGTGTTGTGTTTATTATAGCATAAAATGACGGTATTTGCAATATAAATCGCCTATATTTGCAATTTATTTGTTTATTTCACTATACTATAATGAGCATAACGGAGGAATCACTATGAACGACAATTATTTGCTTACAAACCGCACGGCGAAGGAGCTTTATCAATCGGTAAAAGAGCTGCCGATTGTGGACTATCACTGCCATCTTTCGCCGCAGGAGATTTACGAGGATAAGCCCTTTACCAATATCGGTGAAATCTGGCTGGCGGGCGATCATTACAAGTGGCGGCTGATGCGCACCGCAGGCGTTGCGGAGGAGTATATCACGGGCGACAAGCCGCTGTATGAGAAGTTTTTGAAATACTGCTCGGCGCTTGAATTTGCGGCGGGCAATCCGCTGTATCACTGGTCACATATGGAGCTTGGGCATTTTTTCGGCATTGATTTGCCGATCAATTCCCGCAATGCAAAAGAGATATGGGAAAAAGCCAATGCTTTTATCCGTAAAACCGAAATGTCGCCGAGGAAGCTGATTGAGCAGTCGGCGGTCGAGGTGATCTGCACGACCGATGATATTACGGACGACCTTTCGTGGCACAAAAAAATAGCGGAGGACAAGAGCTTTCAAACGAGGGTGATTCCGTCCTTTCGGACCGATAATCTGCTACTCGCAAGGCGGGCGGGGTATGCGGAGTATATCGCGCGGCTGGGTGAGATCAGCGGAGTTACGATCAACAGCCTTGAAACGCTGAAAAAGGCGGTTTCCGATAGGCTTGATTTCTTCTGTGAGGCAGGCTGCCGCTGCGCGGATATTGGTATGCCGTATTTCCCGAACCGAATCGCGGATGAGCGGGAGGCAGACCGCGTATTTCAAACGATCATCGGCGGCGGTGAGATCACCGACGGGGATTATATGGGATTCATCGGCAATATGTATCTGTTTTTGAGCGCGCTGTATCAGGAGAGGGGCATGATCTCGCAGTGGCATTTGGCGGTTGTGAGAAATTCCAACTCGATACTGGCGGAGCGCTTGGGTGCGGACTGCGGTGTTGACTGCGTGGGCAACGCGGTGGATGGCGACGATCTGATTCGGATGCTCGACGCGATCAATACAAACTCTGGGTTACCGAAAACCGTCATTTACTCGCTGAATGAATCCAATATCGCGCAGATCGCGTCTATTGCGGGGGCGTTTCCGAATGTGAGATGCGGCGCGGCGTGGTGGTTTTGCGATCATAAGCGCGGGATTGAGGATGAGATTCGCGTCATCGCCGAAAACGGCTCGCTCGGCAGCTTTTACGGTATGCTGACCGACTCGCGCAGTTTTTTGTCTTATGCGCGGCACGATTATTTTCGTCGGATACTGTGCAATATCCTCGGCGAGTGGGTGGAGCGCGGCGAATACGACGGCGGCAGTGTAAGGGAGCTTGCCCGTAAAATTTGCTATGAAAATATAAAGGAAGCGATTGGTGACTGATATGAAAATGTCGTTTCGATGGTACGGCGAGAGCGACCCGATTTCGCTTGAGTACATAAGGCAGATACCGAATATGCGCTCGGTTGTCAGCGCGGTTTATGATGTAAAGCCCGGCGAGGTCTGGCCGGAGGAAAGCCTTGCGCGGCTGAAACAGCAAGCGGAGGATAACGGACTGGTTTTTGACGTTGTCGAGTCGGTTCCC